>DASRZK010000059.1:0-9221 GCA_035686505.1 Dehalococcoidales bacterium
GAAGTGCAACAGGAGGAAAACGGCTAGGGCAAGTGCGGCGGTGATTATAAGCTCACGTAAAAAGGCTCTCATTGGCTGCTTGCTCCGCTCATCTGTCCAATTATAGCCCATTTACTCTTGGCGTGCCAATTCAGCCTGTCGTGCTGTGCTTAACCAGAGCTTTTCTCCATCGAAAGTGAATTGTATCGTGCCGTGATGGTCAGTGCGGTAGATGTTATCGGCACCGACTTTCTGCTCAAGCCTGGCTATGACCTCTGGGCTCGGGTGGCCGAATTTATTATCGGCGCCGACGGAGATTACCGCAATCTGCGGGTTAACTGCGAACAGGAATTCCTGGCTGGTGGAGGTATCGGAACCATGGTGGGCCACCTTCAGTACCGTGCTGTTCAGCGCTGCTCGTTGGGTGATGAGGTGTAATTCCGCTTCAAGCCGTATGTCAGCAGCCAGCAGGAAGCTGACGCGACCAGCCTCCAGCCGCAGCACTATGCCATTGTTGTCGCCGTCCGCCCCTGTGTTCTGCAGCAGAGTGTCCGACGGGTGAAGCACCGTGAGCGTCGCCCCGGACAGGTCAACCTGCTGTCCTGCCCGGGCGGCAGTCTTTTCAATCCGCTTTTCTGCAATAAGCCGCTGCCATTCCTCATATAACGGCGAATCGTGGCCAAGGTTCGGGTCGAGAACCTTTTCCACACGGAAGCGTTTCAGCACCTCAACCAGGCCGGCAAGATGGTCCTGGTCAGGATGGGTCAGGATAACCATCTCTATGGTTCTATCCCAGAAGGGCATCTGTCTGCCCAGTGCTACATTTATTGCCTGTGGACTGGGGCCGCCGTCAATCAGTACCTGCTGGCCTCCCTGCTGTATCAGGATAGCATCGCCCTGTCCAACATCCAGGAAGCTGACATTCAGTTCATCATCGGGCATGGTGGCGGCGATGACTGTAATCATTACCGCCATCGTGGCCAGAGGGGGCATGACCCATTTCCAGGGCAGCCGGTGGATAACGCTTACCGACCGCTCGGCCACCGATTTAAGCCCCGCTGTTGCCTTTACTATCCAGTCGACTTTAATCTTCCGACTAAATATAATTGCCGTCGCCAGACCCACATAATACAGCCATAACCAGGCTGGAGCTACCGCACCCACTTCGACAAAGGCCAGGGGTGATGATGCCAGCCAGCCAACCGCAACCAGCATATAGGACAGGAAAAACCAGGCCAGCCAGCCGATGACCTGGCCGGCGGGAAGGAATATGATTCCGGCAATGCCGCACGTAGCGCCGGCAAGGATTATCACAGGCAACACCGGCAGGAGTAAAAATGTGGCCAGCGGCCCGACAAAGGAAATTATGCCAAAGTAATAGGCTACCAGTGGCCAGACCGCGATTACGGCTGCCATGGTGACACTGAGACTGTCGACGGTGATGCTGGCTGCGGTTACGATTGCCCCTTCTTCGCCAATGAGTTTATTTATCAATCTTCTTCCCAGCGACCGGAAAGCGGGGAAGAGGAAGACCAGCCCCGCCATCGCCAGGAAACTCAGTTGGAAGGCGGCATCTCCCAGAATATAGGGACTGATACCGACCATTACCGCGGCGGCTAATGTGAGGGCGGCAATAGCGCTGCGCTGCCGGCCCAGAAGTTCGGCGGTGAGAAACAGGCTGGCCATAATGGCGCCACGGACCACCGGCGGGTGCATACCGGCGAGCAGTGCATACAGCCAGATGGTGGCCATGGCCAGCCAGATGTAAAGATAGTGGCGGCGACCAAGCAACCATACGCCGAGGCTGAGCATGATACCGGCGACGATGCCGAGGTGAAGGCCAGATATGGCCAGCAGGTGTGCCGTTCCGGTACGTATGAAGTCATCTTTGACTGGTTGCGGTATGTTCTCGCGGATGCCCAGAAGGATTCCCTGGGCCAGTGATGCCTGCGGCTCGGGGAGCACTTTAGCCAGCGTTTGTGCCAGGTTGGCTCTCAATTGATATAGCAATGCCAGAGGCTTGAAGCCAGCCCCATGCGCCTCAACCTCAATATCCGGATAGAGCATGGTGCTGTAAATCCCCTGGTGGGCAAGGTAACCCCGGTAATCAAAGTCGTTGAGCTGTGACGGCGTCTCCATCTGGCCCGTTATTTGGAGCTGGTCACCGTATTGATACGTGGCAATGCGCGGTACAAACAGCAGGGCATTTCCTTCAACCGGCTGCCATTGACCTCCGGTGTGTATTTCTGCGGCAGCAAAGTAAAGGCGGGTGCTGCGGTCGCTGATTTCAGGATACCGGGCAACCATGCCCCTGACCTCAATAGTACCGCGGTCATTATAGTAGCGCAGGTCGTCAGCATCGATGATATTAAGGCTTTGATAGGCGTACCATGCGGCAGTAAATAGGATAATCAGGCTGAGGCTGCTTATAATTATCGGTTTTCTGTGTTTCTTAAGCAAAAGAAGTAACGGAAGTGGCGCGAGACCGGCTAACAGCAGGAGCAGTGGCAGGTTGAATCTGGTTCCCAGATAAATACCTGCTACCCAGGAGGCGCTGAGTAAAATAAGTGGCACGGGTGTCCTTTCTCAATCTTAATCGGAAACCGTGACCAGGTGCTTGATTTTTTCATAGGTCGTTACCCCGATACCTTCCACCTTGGTTATTTCGCTGATATGCCGAAACTGTCCGTTCTGCTGGCGGTAATCAATGATGGCCTGGGCCTTAGTTTCGCCGATGCCGGGCAGCGCCTGCAGCAGCCAGGCGTCAGCATGATTCAGGTTGACCTTTTGTGGCGTATCTGCTTCACCCATATATGGTATATGGAGCTTAATTCTATTAAGGTCGGCATCTGTGGTCGTCCCGCCAGCTGCCTGAAGTAAAGCATCGACGGAATCTCCGTCTCTCAGTGGATAAATCCCGGGAACATCGACCCCGCCGTCAATGGATATCTGGCCGTTGATTTCAGGTGAAGGGGATATAGTAACTTTGATTGGCTGACTGGGGCTGTATTTTGACCATATTATTATGCTGCCGACCACAATCACAACGATGAGAAGCAGGATAATCGATGCCCAGAGTTTGTTAGACCTGGTCATGGCCGTCTCCATTTGACTACTCTGGTCGTCAAATGCCAGTCAGGTTGGCGCGTAGTTCTTCTTCCAGTTCCAGAGAGGTCAGGGCGACTATCTGGTCGCCTTCACGGATAACGGTGTTGGGTTTGGGTATGACTGGCTTGCGGTTGATAGGGATAACCAGTGCCAGCTTGGTTCCCTCGGGCAGCGGGATTTGCTTGATTGGTTTGCCAATAGTCTTTGAGTCTGGGGGGATTCTTATCTCTACAATTTCCAGCCCCTTATCGCTCCGCGTCAACAAGTGTGTCAGCGGGTGGGTGGGCACCTCTTTCTCTATGGCTTCCATGATGATATTGGTGGCGCTTACGGTAACATCGATGCCCAGCTTCTTGAAGAGCATTTCGTTCTGTGGGTTTCGGATGCGGGCGATGGTGCGGGGTACGTTGAATTTGTGTTTGGCTACCTGGCAGGCAACCATATTATCCTCATCGTCTCCGGTAACGGCCACCAGCATGTCGGCTCTTGCGGTGCCTACCTCAGCCAGTGTGGCTGCCTCACAGCCGTCGCCTTGCACGCAAACGCTGCCCATTTCCTCGTTGATAATGTCGCAGAAACGGGCGGTCTTCTCGACAATGAGTATCTCATGTCCCTCATTAAGCAGGGCTCTCCCCAGGTAATAACCTACTCTACCACCACCGACAATGATGATATACATCTCTCTCCTCTTAGCTCTCTATTTTATCTCTCACCAGCTCGGCAAAGATGGTCGTCGGGCTGAAGGCCTCTATCCCGAGGGTATCATACAGCTCCTGGCGCAGAGGGTCATAGATTCGGGAAATAACCCGCGGCACATTAAAAATATGCTTGGCAATCTGGGCAGCCATAACATTCCGGTTGTCTCCCTGCGTCATGGCGACGAAAACGTCTGCCTCTTCAATACCGGCCCTCTTCAGTACGTCCTCATCCATGCCGTTGCCGAGCAGTGCCGTGCCTTTGAAGTCAGGCGGTAACCTCCGAAAGCTGTTAGCATCAATATCGAGGACGGTGATTTCGTGACCTCCCTGTTCCAGCAAGCTCACTATTTGAGCACCGACTCTGCCGCAACCCATAATGATTATTTTCATTAGTACCCTCAATTAGTTTTCTACTGTTGATGGAGTATCACCGGGCAGGGTGAATTCTTCAGCACGTAGGGAACCACGTTGCCCAGGCTAAATTGGCCGAAGCGTCTCTTGTACTTGACACCCATCAGAATCAGGTCGACCCCGCGTTCCACCGCTTCATCGATTATCGCCGGGCCCACCTCGCGGGCCTGGAGAACGTCAGTCTCTACCTCGTAGTCTTCTTCTTCGGCCAGGATTTCCATATGGTCGAGGATGTCCTCGGCTTTCTCGATTTCAGGTTTGATTTCCGCGTCAAGAGGCAGGGCGCGTTTTATGGTGACAACGTAAACCGACCAGATCTTACCCTTTTCTTTCTTGGCGAGCCTGATGGCGAGCTTTATTGCCTCAGCGTCAGCCTCGCTACCAACCACCGGAACCAGAATCTTCTGGAATTCCATTTCTTCTTTCTGCATTTTTATTTAGTAGGGGTATTATAACCCTCTCCGTTAGAATCTACAATATGGTGCTGTCTTTTTCTACTTGTTCTCTCTGGCTCTTTGGTATATGAGTCAATGGCAAATTTTCTCTCCTTCGGAAGAAATAGTAAATGATGACGCCTACCACCATCCAGCCGAGCCCCACCCACCGGCTGTAAGGCTGAGTAATCAAAATGATAATCCAGATGACGGAGAGAGCGCAAAAGCCGAGGATAGCGCTTATCGGTAGCTCCCGCCCTTTTATCTTTATGTTACCGCCAAGCTTAAAGGGACGGGGCATTTCCGGTCGCCTGATGCGCATACTGATGATTGAGGCATGGGCGAACATGAAGGAAAGCAGGGAACCAACCGCGTATAACGCGCCCATGTTTTTAAAGACATTGGCTTCAAAGAAGCTGGGGAGCAGAATAATGATGGCAATAATGCTGAACAGAATTATGGATATGTATGGTGTCTTGAACCGGGGATGAATCCGGCCCAGTGCCGACGGTACCAGTCTGTGTTTGCCCAGTGAGAAGGCAAGCCGGGAAATGCCAATGAGCCCGGCATTGGTGGCGATGAGCAGAATGGTGCCGGCCAGTATGGCGATGAGTGGCTTGAGCACGGTCTGCAGAATCACCAGCGGCAGGTTGGCGGCAATGCCAGCCACCGGGTCCCGGGACCAGTCAGTGGCCAGCTCCTGCGGCGTCATGGCCGAGAGCGATACCAGCGAGATACCGGCGAAGATGACCAGAACCGCTATAATCATCATCACCAGTGCCCTCGGCACGTTCTTCTCCGGCTGTTTGGTCTCTTCCGCCATCTGTGACATGGTTTCAATTCCGGTATAGGCGATGGCGGCCAGAGCAATGCCGATAATCAGGTTCTCCGGGGCGGGCCAGTTATCGACGATGCGGCTGACCAAAACGGTCGGGTTGAATAAAAGGACAAAGCCAATAACCACCAGTGAAATCTGCGTTGCCAGGTCCAGCACCGCCGCACTGATATTGATAAATGATGTCTCTTTGATGCCGATGACATTCAGGACCATGAGAAAAAATACGATTCCAATGGAAGTAAATGTGCCGATAACAGCCGAGTCCTTGAATGGTTCCCAGAAGAAGCCAAGATATGGGGGTATGGTGAAGGCGGAGATGGAAATGGTGACGATATAGCTCAGCATGAGTGCCCAGCCCGCGACAAAGCCAGCCAGGTCATTGAAGCCATGTCGGGCAAAACTGGCCGAGCCGCCGGCTTCTGGCAACGCGGCGGTGCCTTCCGCATAGGTGAGCGCCGTGAAAATAAAGAGGATACCAGCGATGCCCAGTGCCACGGGTGTCGCCCCCATCGCTACCAGGGCAACGATACCCAGAGCGTAGTAGATGGAGGAACCGACGTTGCCGTAACCAGCACTGAATACGGCGGGAACGCCGAGCACTCGCCGCAGACGGAATTGCTTGATTCTTCGGGGGCGGAAAAACCTATCACCAGGTTTGGGTTGCCAGGCGTTCTGCATATTTTATATTTACTTACTCTGCCGTTTATATCCGTGCATTAGGCTATTCTATGCCCCTTTAAGGGGGCTGTCAAATTTTATTTGAGTGGTAAAAATATTGACAAATGTCACATAAGTGGCTATAATATGTGTCAAAAGTCATAGGAAAAAGGTACAGCTATGATTATCAGAACCAGAGTATTTGTGCTGTGTAATGGACACTACCGTAACCTGTCAGAGCTGGCTCATGCTATGGGGCTTTCCATCAGCCAGGTTTATCGGGTCCGCGAGGGAAAACGAAGTATCAATCAAAAATTCATCGTCGGGTCAAAGAAGGCGTTTCCCAGCTATGGGCTTGATGACCTCTTTTACCTCGAAAATGAACAACTCAATGGCATTGCCGTGGGGACAAATGGCATCGGGCATTACCGGAACGTTAATTAATGAAAAAAATCAGTATCAGATAATCAGGGAACTTTAACGGTGACGGTAATAAAATTGAAAAAAGGTGGTGATAAAATGCAGCTGGTGGTATTAAAATTGATTTCCGGCGTGGTTGCTGATGTAATTCGCCAAGTGTGTGGTTATATAAAAAAGACATGGCCGGAAACGGCGATGACTCAAAAAGACGGATTGATATTGTCCCCGGTGGCAATCAAAGAGCGAAGCCACAGAGCACGAATTGCTCAGGATTGAAACTGGCGAGCAGGGCCGCCCATCTGGTTGCTGCTTTTACTGACTAGCCGTTATTCTACAGCCCCATTTCTTCTGGTTGTACCTTGCGCAGCGTTTCCCTCACTTCCGGGTGGTCAATGTACAGCGTACCGTTGAGGTGGTCAATCTCATGTTCCAATGCTTGGGCCAAAAGGCCTTCAGCTTTTATCCTCACTTCTTTGCCATCCCGGTCGCGCCCTTTGGCGGTTATTGATTCGGCGCGTTTGATCTGTCCAAAATAACCGGGAATGCTGAGACAACCTTCGTCAATGATGCGTTCGCCTCTCCGGCGTACTATCTCCGGGTTGATTAAAACAAGGTCTTCCTCCTCGGGCATCCCGATGACGATAACGCGCAACGGGACGCCTACCTGCGGCGCTGCCAGCCCGACGCGGCCCGGCTCGGCGTGCATCGTCTCCAGCATGTCACGTATCAGCTTCTTAACCGAGCCATCAATAGCGTGGACTTTTTTAGCTTTCTGTTTGAGCACCGAATCTGGAACGCTGCGAATTGGAAGGACTGCCATCTTTGTTCCTTGAATGATAAATCGATTACAGTTTACTAGAGCAGGCTCACCGGGTCAATGTCAATTGTCCAACCCTGCGGGAGGGTTATCGGAGAGAGGAAGGAGGACAGTTCGGTACCGCGCAGTATTATCTGCCATCGGTAACGACCTCTCAGCCGGTGGATGAATGCCGGGGCAGGACCGATCAGACTGAGGTCGCTGATGCCCTTGGCATCTCTTTCCAGCGTTAAC
Source organism: Dehalococcoidales bacterium (assembly GCA_035686505.1). Taxonomy (GTDB): domain Bacteria; phylum Chloroflexota; class Dehalococcoidia; order Dehalococcoidales; family RBG-16-60-22; genus E44-bin89. The sequence goes on from DASRZK010000059.1 coordinate 7,597, forward strand.
CCGTTTCTCATTTTTTCTGCCTCTCGCTGGCAAATGGCGTCGTTGGTGTGGCTGCAGGTCAAAAGCGCCAGCCGGGAAAATGGGGGATTATGTAACTGACGCCGGTAGTCAATCTCCTTTTCGTAGAAATCGAGGTAATCATGGTTCGCTGCTGCCTGGATGGCATAATGTTCCGGTGAGAAGGTCTGGATGATTACCTGTCCGCCCAGAGGCCCCCGGCCGGCCCTGCCGGCCACCTGGCTCAGGAGCTGGAAGGTCCGCTCGCCGGCCCGGAAGTCGGGCAGATTCAAACTCGTGTCGGCGCTCACCACGCCCACCAGTGTTATCCGGGGCAGGTCCAGTCCTTTTGCCACCATCTGCGTGCCGATAAGAATATCCGCTTTGTGGTCGCGGAACTGGTGCAGTATTTTCTCGTGAGCCTCTTTGCTCCTGGTCATATCGCTGTCCCAGCGGAGCAGTCTTGCCCGTGGCATGGCGTAGCTGACTTCCTGTTCCAGCTTCTGCGTGCCCAGTCCCAGATACTTCATCTGCCGGTGGAAACACCTGGGGCAGCGGTCGGGCACAGGTGTCTTTTGGTTGCACTGGTGGCAGACCAGTATGTCTTCAGTATAATGATGGGTCAGGGGTACCTCGCAGCGACGGCAGCGCAGCACGAAGCCGCAATGCCGGCACTGGATGAACGTGGCGCCACCCCGGCGGTTGAGGAACAAAATCACCTGTTCCCCACTGTTGACGGCCTGCGTCATCGCCTGTGATAGAGCGCAACTGAAAATGCTGCGGTTGCCGGATTTCAGCTCTTCCCTCATGTCCACGACGTCAACTCGCGGCATTGGCGCGCTTTCCACTGGAACAACACGTTCCGGAAGCTGGAGAAGTTCGTAGTTTCTCTGCTGGGCGCGAAAATAAGTGCCCACATCAGGGGTGGCACTGCCCAGAATGACCACCGCCCCTGTCAGTTCGGCCAGCTTTAAGGCCACATCGCGGGCGTGGTAGCGGGGTGACTGGTCCTGCTTATAATTCCATTCATGTTCCTCGTCGAGTACGATAAGTCCCAGGTCGGGCTGGGGGGCAAAGAGGGCACTCCTGGGGCCAATGACGACGTCGAATTCGCCCTCCCTTATCATCTGCCATTCGTCATACTGCTCTCCCGGTGAGAGTTTGCTGTGCAGGACGGCGACCCGGTGCGGGAAGCGGGCGGCAAAGCGTTCAATAGTCTGCGGAGTGAGCGAGATTTCCGGTACCAGGACAATGCCTCGCCGGCCCATTTTCACTGTCTCCGCGAGTGCCCGCAGGTATATCTCGGTCTTACCGCTGCCGGTAACGCCGTGGAGCAGAAAAACCCTGGCCTGAGTTCTGTTGTCATGTATCGCTTCGCGGATGCGCGAGGAGGCGTTTTCCTGGGCCCGGGTCAACTGCGGTGGCGACGCTGTATTGATATATTCATAGGAAAGCGGCTCTCTTCTTACCTCGACCTGCTCAAAAGAAATAAATCCCTGGCGGACCAGAGCATCGGCTGTTGCCCTGTCCACGCCCAGCTTCTGCCTTGCTTCTGCCCAGGGGACTGGCTCAGCCTGCTCGCTTAGAAAATCGATAATCCTTGCCTGCTTGAAGGCTCGGTTTTTCTT
>DASRZK010000060.1:0-6114 GCA_035686505.1 Dehalococcoidales bacterium
AGGGAAAAATAGTTATCTCGACCGGCCTTGGCCTTGGTATCGTAACGCTCTCCGGACGGTATTACAATGAGGTTATATATGGCGGTAATAACGGCTTTAACTTCCATGGAGGTTTTCAGTTCGCCGGAGACTGCGTCCAGAGTTATAGTGTACTCACCGGGCTCGGGCAGGGGCCAGAACGGTGCCGTGGCGACCAGCCTAGTTTTATCGCCGTAGGTCATGCCGCCGGGCTTGAGGTCAATGGCAGAAATATGTTTGTCCTTCTCGAACTGGGGGGTCATATAGACCTCCCAACCCTGGGGCGCGGTGTGTTTGAGGTCGAAGGACTTGGGTTCACCCAGCATATCACCGGCGTACTTGAACTCTACCTCAAAAACGAAATTACTGCCGGCAATAGCTTCAACGGCGGGGTGTACGGCCCGCAGCTCTATTGTTTCTATTCTCTCCAGCACCTTCACCGTGACCCTGATTTCAACTTTCTCCGTAGAGACCTGGTCACTTTCTACCCAGAGAGTTACAAAGTAATCACCGGGCACCGTACTTTCCGGCGGTGTCACCGATGCATAAATTCGCTCGCTGTCAAAAGCCGCAAGGGTTGCCATTCGTGGCGGCTCATATTTGATCGTCCATCCGTCCGGTAGTTCACTCATGACGGCGACTTTGGTCACCGCCTCATCGCCAATGTTTTCCAGATCTACCCGGATATCTTTTTCGCGGCCCGCCAACATGATGGTATTGTATACCCCGTCAGTGGGCGAAAGGGACAGGGCGTACTGCGGCTCCTCCTGGGCAAATACCGCACCGACCGGAGAAATAGCCAGCAGACTTACCAGCACCAGGCAGATAATTCTCAGTTTTTGCATGCTTCGACACCTCACTAAGTATATTGGGAATCTCAAGTATACTAATTATATATGATACTACAAATACAATTGGGAATTCAATACCCAATCGCTCACGTGATTACCCGCTCATTAGTTCCCTGACCTTTTCAGTTAGGGCCGGCACCACCTTCTTCCAGTCGCCAACGACGCCGAAACGTGCCTCCCGAAAGATGTTGGCCTCAGGGTCTTTATTGATAGCCACGATGTTCTTGCAGCCGGAACAGCCCGCCATATGCTGGCTGGAGCCGGAGAGGGCAACGGCAATATAAAGGTCGGGAGCGACGATTTTGCCGGTGAGCCCTATCTGGCGTACATCGGGCACCCAGCCGTTATCACAGGGAGGCCGGCTGGCACCCACCGCCCCTTTCAGTAACCCCGCCAGTTCTTCCAGCTGCTTGAAGCCCTCGGCGCTGCCCATACCTCTTCCCCCGCTGACCACTACCCCGGCCGCCTCAAGGCTTATACCCTCCACCTCCTGTTTCACCTTCTCCAGGACTCTGGCCCTGACCTTTGAGGGATCCAGCCCCGCCTCAACGGTTACCACCTCTCCCTTTCTTGCCGTATCCGGCTCAAGCGGCGTCATGGCTTTGGTTCTCACTGTGGCTATCTGCGGATCAAGTTCGCTGGTGAAAACGGCCCGGGCGTTGCCGCCGTAGACCGGTTTGGTGCGCAGCAGGCGCTTCGAGCCTGGGTCAATGGCCAGCTCGATACAGTCCATGGTGGCGGTTGTCTCCAGCCTGAAAGCCAGTCTCGGTGCCAGGTCACGGCCGATAGATGTCTGCCCGAGAAGCAAAATACGTGGCATCGCCTGTTTGACCACCTTCTCCATTACCGGGACACAGGCGTCAATCTGGTAATCCTGCAATAAAGCATCATCAACGATGTACACTTTATCCGCACCAGAGGCGAAAGCTTCCTGGGCTAAACCACTTACCCCGCTGCCAACGATGACAGCGCTTAACTCCTCACCGAGGTTATCAGCCAGTCCACGACCGCAACCCAGGAGTTCCGTGGCCATGGCCGCCAGTTTTCCTTCCGCAACCTCGGCGTGAACCATAACGCCTCTGTATTCCGCCATAATTAATTACCTCCAAGCATCATGGTAGAAAATGCCCTTATAATAACTTTGCTTCCCGGAGCTTAAGCGCGAGGTTGGCCCCCGCTTCCTCCGGGCTTTCCCCTTCGATTATCTCGCACTTGCCCTCATGGACCGGCTGGTACAGTTTTTCCAGATTTATTTTCCGGCCCGCCGCCCCAACCTGCGTTGGCTCGATGCCAATGTCAGCGGGCTTCCAGACAAGCGGCTCTATCTTTTTTGCCGCCATAATACCTTTTATGGTCGGGTAGCGGGCTTCACCAAGCTCATTGCTGACCGTTATCAGTGCCGGCAGCGATACTTCAATGACCTCGTAGCCATCGGCCGTTACCCGCTCCACCACTGCTTTGCCATTGGCAGCGTCTATTTTCCTGGCCAGGGTAACACTGGGTATCCCCAGTATTTCGGCGATACCAGAGCCCACCTGACCATCATCCCAGTCGGCCGCCTGCCGCCCGCAGAAAATTAGGTCGTATTCACCGATTTTCTTGATGGCCATCGCCAGCGCGCGGGCGTTTGACCAGCTATCACCATCGGTAAAAGCCTCATCCTCAAGCAAAACAAGCTCATCAGCACCCATGGAGAGCGGTTTTTTCACCACCTCGCGCAGCAGATTGACACCCATGCTGAGGATGGTGATTTTACCTCCCTGCGCATCCTTGACCCTTAAGGCTGCTTCCACGGCGTTCTCATCAAACGGGCTGATTACGGGGGGCACCCCCGACGGCGGCACCACTTTTTTACCGGCTTCATCTACCCTGAAGCTCGAGGGCGGTGCCTCGGGGTCTATTACCTGCTTCACACAGACAATCATATTCACGGTTACGTTTCCCCCTTTCTATGGGCAATATTAGCGCCAGAATCTAAAAAACTAATTTAGCATCGGGCTAGCCTGGTGTCAAGCGCAGGCTGATGACACGTTCCATGCCCTGCAGGTCCGGTATTATCTCCAATGATGCCGACGGAAAATGGCGCCGCATCAGGCTGGTTACCACCCGGCCCTGTCCCCACCCGATTTCCAGCAGCATACCGCCCTGAGGGTTCAGCCTGTCCGTGGCCTGCTCGCACAGCCGCCTTATCCCATCAAGCCCATCGCTACCGCCATCCAGCGCCAGGCGCGGCTCGAAACCGGCGAGCGCAGACGTTGAGATTTCCTGTTCCGTCACGTAAGGTAGATTGGCCAGGATAAGGTCGACCGGTTCCGGCAGTGGTGCCAGCATATCGCCACGCAGCAATCGTATTCGGCCGGCCACTCCGTGTTTTTCGCAGTTCATGCGGGCCACCTCCAGCGCATCCGTGGATACATCAGAGGCGTAAATTTTTATCCGGGGGAGATTCAAGGCCAGGCTGATAGCAATGGCGCCGCATCCGGTGCCGATATCGGCAACGGTAGCAATATTATGGGTCCGTGCCAGCCTGACGGCTTTTTCCACCAGCAGTTCCGTCTCGGGCCGTGGGATGAGAACACGACGGTCAACCAAAAAATCAAGGCCGTAGAACTCCCGGTGCCCGGCAATATAAGCGGTGGGTTCACCGCTTAAACGTCGCCGAACCAGATGCCAGAAATCATTTTCCTGTTCGGCGCTGAGCTCACTATTAAGGTTTGCATACAGCCGTACCCGGTCTATACCGAGTGCTTGCCTGAGCAGGATTTCACCTTCCAGCGACGCATCTTCAATACTGTTTGTCGCCAGAACATCTCGTGCCCGGCCAAGAACCTGCTTCAGGGTCACGCTACCTGTTCCTCGAGTTGTCTTGCCTGGATACCGGTGGCCAGCGCGTCAATCAGTTCGTCAAGCTCTCCCTCAAGAATCCGGGGCAGATTACGTACCGTGAGGTTGATGCGGTGGTCAGAAATGCGGTCCTGTGGGAAATTGTAGGTCCGTATCTTTTCCGCACGGTCTCCGGTGCCCACCTGCAAGCGGCGCTGCGAGGTGATGGCCTCCTCCTGCTTGCGCCGCTCGCTATCCAGTAGCCTGGAGCGCAGTACCGACATCGCCCGCAGCTTGTTCTGGAGCTGTGAGCGTTCGTCCTGGCAGACAACGACCATGCCCGTGGGGAGGTGAGTCATGCGGACGGCGGTGGCTACCTTGTTCACGTTCTGCCCGCCGGCACCGCCGCTGTGGAATATATCTACCTTCAGGTCATCAGGATCAACCTCTATATCCACCTCCTCCGCTTTGGGCAGAACCGCCACCGTCGCCGTCGAGGTATGAATCCGCCCCGAGGACTCGGTTGTCGGAACACGCTGTACCCGGTGCACTCCGCTTTCATATTTCAGCCGGCTGTAAGCGCCTCTCCCTTTCACCTCGAAGATGATTTCCCTGATACCCCCGATGCCGCTTTCATTCACGCTGATGACATCTATTCTCCAGCCCTTCAGCTGGGCGTAGCGACTGTACATGCGGAAAAGGTCGGCGGCAAAAAGCCCGGCCTCTTCGCCTCCTGCCCCAGCGCGTATTTCAACAATAATGTCTTTTTCGTCGTTGGGGTCTTTGGGCAGAAGGGCCATCTTGAGCTCCTCAAGCAGTCCTTCCTGCTGCGACTCAAGCTTCTCTATTTCCTGCTTGACCAGCCCGGCCATCTCCTCATCAAGACCATCATCAAGCATTGCTCTGGTTTCCGCCAGCGATTTTGAGGTCGCCTTGTATTCCCGGTATTTAGCAACCGCTTCCTCAAGGCCAGCCCTCTCCTGTCCCAGTTCCTGTAACTGCTTCAGGTCGGAGGCGACCTCAGGCATGGACATCCGCCGTTCTATCTCCTGGTATCTCTGTTCTATTCTCTCCAGCCTATCTAACATAACATCAACGACCTCACTCGTATTATATCATAGCTCCAGAGCACGCTTAAAGACAGCGTCCGACGGGGGCATTGACCGCCGGAATGGGCAGCTGACCTTCCGCTGTATTATAATGATGCAGTGCTGTAATCAATCGGCTTTGACACACCGGGAACATCGCAGTAACATAGGTAGCATCAGACCATGTTAGCCAAAGTCAAAACCGCCGCCGTCGTCGGGTTGGAAGGTCATCTGGTGGACGTGGAGGTAGACATTTCCAGCGGCCTGCCCGCCATGACCATTGTCGGCCTGCCCGATGCCGCCGTCCAGGAAGCAAGGGAGCGCGTCCGTGCCGCCATCCGTAATTCCGGGTTCACCTTTCCGATGAAGCGCATCGTGGTGAACCTAGCCCCGGCCGACCTGAAAAAAGCTGGCCCTTCTTATGACCTGCCCATGGCCATGGGCATTCTGCTCAGCTCGGAGCAGGTGAACGCTGACGGTTCCCGGACCATCTTTCTCGGTGAGCTATCGCTTGATGGCGGCCTGCGCCACACCCGCGGCATCCTGCCCATGGTCGCCCTGGCCAGAGAGGAAAACATTGACACCATCATCGTGCCTGAAGTTGATGCCAGAGAGGCCGCCATGATTGAAGGGGCGAGAATCATCCCTGTCGCCTCATTGGCGCAACTGGTCGGCTACCTTCAGGGCGAAATCACGATTCCGGAATATAAAGCTGGTGAAGCTGACTTCGACGTTTACCAGCCAATCATGCCCGTTACCGACCTGGCGGAAATCAAGGGACAGGAGCATGTGAAACGGGCTCTGGAGGTGGCCGCTGCCGGCGGTCACAACGTCATCATGAACGGCCCTCCGGGCAGCGGCAAGACGTTGCTGGCACGGGCACTTCCCTCCATACTGCCCCCGATGACCGGCGAGGAAGCGCTGGAGGTTACCAAGATTTACAGTGTGAGCGGGCTGCTCCCAGCGGATACCCCCATGATACGGCAGCGGCCCTTCCGCTCCCCGCACTACACCATCTCCAATGCCGGCCTCGTTGGCGGCGGGCACTGGCCCAGGCCGGGTGAAATCAGCCTCAGCCACCGCGGCGTGCTCTTTCTTGATGAGCTGCCCGAGTTTGGCCACTCTCTGCTTGAAGTACTGCGCCAGCCGCTCGAAGATAAGGTCGTGACCATTAGTCGGGCACAGGGTACCGTGACCTTTCCGGCCAGTTTCATGCTGGTCGGTGCTATGAATCCCTGTCCGTGCGGTTACTACGGCGACCCGTTCCACAAGTGTGCCTGTTCTCCGGGCCTGGTATCACGATACCAGCGGCGTATCAGCGGCCCTTTCATAGA
>DASRZK010000061.1:0-10628 GCA_035686505.1 Dehalococcoidales bacterium
TATCAAGGATTTCCTTCTGTGTCCCGGAGACTAATCGCGCTTCGCGCAGCGCCTGCTCTTTCTCCTGCAGTTCGCTTTCCAGGTCAGCTTTGACCTGATTGGCCCGGGCACCAGCCGACTTTCTCTCTTCGAGAGGCAATGTGGCCAGGCTGCGTAAAATAGAGGTCAGGGAGCTTTTCTTGCCAAGGTAACGAACCCGCCATAATTCCAGCTCTTTTACGTCCTGTATCTTGCCCAGTTCCTGGAGTGCCTGTTTTTTCAGTTCGTCAAGCTGCTGCATCATTTTCCCGCTGTGGTCTTTCCCTTGGTATGGGAGGATAAATGAAGGGGAGGTGGTAAATGCCGGCGTTCCGCTTTAAACCTGGGCGTTCTCTTTGGCGGTGTTGACCAGATTCTGGAAAACCTCTGGCTCTCTCACTGCCATTTCAGCCAGCATCTTCCGGTTTAGGCCAGCGCCGGACCTTTTCAGCAGGTTCATAAACTGACCATACTTCAAGCCCTGACCACGGCTGGCGGCATTGATGCGCAAAATCCACAACCTTCTCATATCGCCCTTGCGCTCGCGGCGGTGCTGGTAGGCGTAGCTCAGGGAATGCAGCATGGCCTCGTGAGCACGGCGATAGAGGGTATGCCGGGATGCCCTCTGCCCCTTGGTCATGGCGAGTATCTTTTTGTGCCGGTGGTGGGTGGTAACCCCTCTCTTTACTCGTGGCAAAGAACTATTCTCCTATCTAGCCAACCCCGTAGGGAATCAGTCTTTTAATTCTGGTTCGGTCAGCGGCATGCAACTCCACTTTACTATCGAAAAGCGCCTTTACCCGCTTGGCCTTGCGCCTTCGCAGGTGGCTTTTCGGGCCTTTGACCCGCATGATTTTGCCGCTGCTGGTAATATGGAAGCGACTTTTCGCGCCTTTATGGGTTTTCAACTTTGGCATCTTGACTTTCCTTTATCTCTTCTCTGGCTTTCGGTTTCGCAAGCGGTGTCAGAATGATATTCAAACGTTTCCCTTCCATGATAGGCTGCCTCTCCATCGAGGCGTTCTCATTAAGTGTCTCCGTCATCCGTTTTATAAGTCTCAAACCCAGTTCCGGATGGGTTATCTCACGCCCCCGGAAGAGCACCGTTACCTTTACTTTATCGCCGTCAGCCAGCAGCTTTCGTGCGGTTCTGGCTTTAGCTTCGAAATCATGGACGCCAATCTTCGGTCGCAGCCGTATCTCCCTGAGCAAGGAGACCTTCTGGTTTTTTCTCATCTCCTGTTCTTTTTTGGCCTGCTGATACTTGTACTTGCCATAGTCCAGCAGACGACATACCGGGGGAACGGTGGCCGGGGCGACTTCAACCAAGTCAAGGTCGAGCTTTCTGGCAACCTCCTGCGCCTGACTCAAGGGCATAATTCCTAACTGCTCCCCCTTTTCCCCCACAACACGAACTTCCTGAGCTCTGATCATCTGGTTGATGCGCAGCTGTTTAATTATGTCCTTACATACCTCCTCAAGCACAGGTGTTCTACGTTGAAAAACTATATCATATTATAAGTAAATAATCAACTTCAGGGAATACTGAACTACCTTAACCCGTCAATTTGCCTCACCACCGCTGCGTTCACTATCTCCCGCCCGGCTGGTAATAGCTGATTTAACGGTCTCTTTGAAGCGCGCAAAAGGCTGAGCCGCGGTCTGCTCTCCGCTGCGCAGGCGGACCGATACGGTCCTGGTCTCCACTTCTTTGTCACCCACCACCAGCATGTAGGGGATTTTTTCCAGCTGCGCCTGGCGAATTTTAGGATTGATGCGCTCCGCCCGGGCATCAACCTCCGCGCGAATACCCTCATCTTTAAGTTCAGTCTCGAGCCAGCGGGCGTAATCCAGGTGACGGTCAGCCACCGGGATTATCTGTACCTGAACCGGTGCCAGCCAGGTGGGAAAGGCACCGCCATAGTGTTCCAGCAGGGTGGCCAGAAAGCGCTCCATGCTGCCGAGCACGGTGCGGTGCACCATGACCACCGGATGCTTCCGGCCATCCTCCCCTATGTAGTTAACATCAAAGCGGGGCGGCAGGTTGAAATCGACCTGGATGGTGGGGCCCTGCCATGCCTTGCCCAGCGCACTCTCGAATTTGATATCGATTTTCGGCCCGTAGAAGACACCCTCTCCCGGGTCAATCTCATATTCGCGACCTGCTCGATTGAGTGCCCGCCGCAGGGTTTCCGTGGCTTCCTCCCATATTTCCAGCGTGCCGGCATATTTCTCCGGTCGGGTGGAGAGCAATAGCTGGTAGTTCTGGAAACCAAAGGTGTCAATCATAAATAGGGCCAGGTCCAGAACCGCAACGACTTCATCTTCCAGCTGGTCAGGCCGGCAGAAGATATGGGCGTCATCCTGGGTGAAGCCTCTGACGCGGGATAGCCCGTGGAGCACGCCGGAGCGCTCGTATCGGTAAACGGTACCCAGTTCGGCGTAGCGCAGCGGCAGGTCGCGATAGCTGCGTAGCCTGGTCTTGTAAATGGCGATATGCCCCAGGCAATTCATTGGTTTTAAGATATACTTCTGCCCCTCGATGTCCATGGGGCTGTAAAGGTAGTCTTTGTAGAATTCAAGGTGTCCGCTGGTTCGCCACAGGTCCATTCGGGCGATGTGCGGCGTGTAGACCAGGTCATAGCCGCGCCGGAAGTGTTCATCCTTCCAGAAGTCCTCAATGACGCGCCGGACGACGGCCCCTTTCGGGTGCCAGAGGACAAGGCCGGGGCCGAACTCATCCTGAATGCTGAACAGGTCAAGCTCTTTGCCAAGTTTGCGGTGGTCTCTGCGGGCGGCTTCCTCCAGCCGTTGCAAATGTTCTTCCAGGGCCGCTTCGGTGTCAAAGGCAACCCCGTATATCCGCTGTAACATTGGGCGATGCTCATCGCCGCGCCAGTAGGCCCCGGCGATGTTGATGAGCTTAAATACTTTGATTTCCCCGCTTGATTTCACGTGAGGACCGCGGCACATGTCCAGGAATGAGCCCTGCTGGTAGAGGCTTACCTTCTCATCGGGCAGTCCGTCAATCAGTTCCAGCTTGTAGGGCTGTGCGGCGAAGACCTGCCGTGCCTCCTCTCTGGTCACTTCCTTCCGGATAAAGGGCGTGTCAGCAGCGATGATTTCTTTCATCTTGTTCTCGATGACGGGCAGGTCATCCGGGCTGAGCGAGCGTGGTAAATCAAAATCGTAATAGAAGCCATCTTCGATGGCCGGGCCGATGGCGAACTTGGTATCAGGAAAGATGGATTGAACCGCCTCCGCCATCACGTGGGAAGCGGAGTGCCGCATGGTCTCCAGATGCTCTTCTCTTTTCTGATTTGAGGTCGATTCCAATTTATTCACCTGGCCGTTGATAACGAAAACCTCTCACCCAGCTTTGGGACGAGAGGCTTTACCCATCCCTCCCTAATTCATCAGCCTTATTATAACAGCGCCATCTGGTGAGTGCAAACCTGTTGTTAAACTTGCTTTCAGTTTGCCTGTTACCACGGCGAATAGCTATAATAAAGTATATCCGCATGATAAAACGAGTATTCCCCGTTCTGGCTCTGGCCATATTTTCCTCCATGCTGGGCGCTGGCATTGTCGTCCCGCTCTTGCCGCTCTATGCCGAAAACATGGGGGCGTCCGGCCTGTGGCTGGGGTTTATTTTTGCCGGCTTTTCCATTTCTCGTACCATCTTTACGCCGATATTCGGTCGGCTCTCCGACCGCAAAGGCCGGAAGCTAATTCTCTGCGTCGGTCTTTTCGCCTATGCTCTGATTTCATTTACATTTGTCCTGGCAACCAGTGTCTACCAGCTGGTCTTGGTTCGCACCGTGCACGGCATAACGGGTGCCATGATACTGCCCATTGCGCAGGCATATATCGGTGACCTTTCGCCCGAGGGTGAGGAAGGGAAATGGATGGGGTACTCAAATGCCGCTTTCTTCGGTGGTTTCGGCGTTGGCCCGCTTATGGGTGGGGTACTCGCCGCGCAGTGGGGGATGAACCTTGCCTTCATTACCATGGGTGTGCTTAACCTGCTGGCATTTTCAATCGCGATTATTATGCTGCCCCGCAGCGATCAAAGGAAGCAAGCTGCGGTGACCTCTATGTCCTTCCTGGATATGCGCCGGAGTGGCACCATGGTTGGCCTTTTCAGCTTCCGTCTGGCGATTGCCCTGGGCAGGTCTTCCTTTTTTACTTTTTTACCGCTGCTCGCTGCCATTAGCCTCGGCCTGCCGGCGAACCTTATCGGCATATTGATAGCGGTTCACGTCCTTTTGGTGTCGATACTCGGGGTTCCGGGAGGTCGGATTGCCGACATCTTCAATCGGCGAAGGCTGGTGATTGTCGGGTCACTGGTGATTTTCACCTATATGTTTCTGGTGCCGCTATCTCCAGGCTTCTGGCCGTTACTGGCACTGTGCATTCTGGGCAGTATTGGCAGTGCTATCGCCACGCCGTCAGTTATGGCGTTGACTGTGGAGGAGGGTAGGAAATATGGGATGGGCTCGGCCATTTCGGCTATCACTATGGCGCTTAGCATTGGCATGGCACTTGGGCCAATCCTGAGCGGCATTATCGTTGACTTTATCAATATCAACGCCGCCTTTTATTTCAACGCGGGCCTGGCCTTATTCGGCGCCGCTTTGTTCGCGTGGTTTACCCGGCCAGGGAAAAGCGAATCAACGGCTGGTTGACCTGTACCGACGGTCGATATAACTGACCAGGAAAAGAAGCACGCCACTTATCAGCAGCGCCCCCAGGTCCAGGTACTTGATAGCAAACAGCTTGCTGATCAGGCCTGCCGAGCCACCGCCGATGAGCGCCGCCAGTGCTCCGGTGTGAGTAACCTTCAGGCGATTCTTAAAAAAGCCGGCGATGACCGGTAGGATTACTCCCGAAGTGTAGATTGTGTAGGCAAAGAGGAGGGCGCTGATAACGCCCTTGAGCATCAGGGCTACGATGAGCGAGCATATACCCAGCAGCACTATGGCCCACCTGGAACGGGGCAGCACACCCGACTGGTTGGCGGTTAGCCTGAATCTTCCGATGATGTCTATGCTCAGTATGGTGCTGGCGCTTAATAAAGTGGTATCGGCCGAGGACATCACGGCGCAGAGCAAAGCGGCCAGAACGATGCCGCCCAGGAGCGGTGAAAATAATTCATTGATGACCGTGGGAAAGGCCTGCTCAGGAGCAATGGCGGGGAACAGGGAAGCGGCGCCCATGCCGATTATGGTGATGGCAAAGGCTAAAGGGATGAGGAGTATCGCTGTCCACAATGTGGCCGTGCTTGCCGTTCTGTCGTCCCGGGCGCAGAAGATGCGGGAATACATATCCGGTCCTACCACATAGGTCAGACCGACGAGCAGCAAGAGCGTTATCAGGGCCGTGCCGTTAAACTGTGGGCTTACCGGGAAGGCAAAATGCGCTGCTGGCAGTGAGCTTTGCAGCCCCTCCCATCCTCCCAGCCTGGTCAAGAGTAAGGCCAGGCCGGCGAAGACGCCGAAGAAAATGATAACCGACTGTAATACATCGGTGCGGATGATGGCATGCTGACCGCCCAGCAGCGTATACGTAACGAAGATAACGGTGAAAATCACCATCCACATTGTTGGGCTGCCGACGCCGAGGATGCCCAGTATTTTGCCGGCAGCGATAATCTGGGCGGCAACAATCCCTATCCAGGCAACCACAATGAGAACAGAGGCAGCGAGGGCCATCTTTTGGTCATATTGTTTTTCGACCAGCTCTGGCAGCGTATAAAGCGCCAGCTTCCTGACCTTTCGGGCGAAAAAGAGCCCCAGAAATACCAGGCCGATGCTGCCCACCAGTAGCCACCACGCTCCGGTCAATCCTCGCTGGAAACCCAGCCCCGCCATGCCTATGGTAGCTGAGCCACCGATGATGGTGGCCAGCAGTGAACCAACAATGAACGGCGAAGAGCTTTTTCTCCCGGCAACGAAAAAATCATCGGCGCCTCTTGCCTTCCGGCGGCTGGCTATACCGATGGCGAGCATAACCAGGAAGTAGAGGGCGATGATTATCAGTGCGCTCATGCTGACAGCTTGTATCTTTCGTTGTCTGAAGAATTTTCGATAACTATTTTATGGAACTGGCTTGCCAAAGAGGGAACGGAGCCTGACGTGTGTAAGGGGGAGACCTCAGCGGTTTTCAATATGCTCTTATTTTCTCGGCTTTTCCAGGCCGAGGAGGGCAATCTCAATAGGCTGTCCGCATTTGGAGCAGGTGATGTTGAGCGTTATCGGCTGCTGCATTACCCGTTCAGCAACGGCGGTAACCATGGAGTCAATATTGTCCAGGCGGTCGTCAAGCATATCCAGGCGCTTGTTGATACGTTCGATATCAGCCTTGGTATCCTCAGCCACGGAACTGGATTTTCTGTCCTGCGCCAAATTAAGGCCTCCTGCCGGGTTTGATTAACTAAATTATACGTACCTGATGGTGATATGTCAAAACTTCACGCCGCATATTGATTTATCGGAGTCATGGGAGTATAATTTCAGCACTAAACGATGTGAACTCTGAACGTCAGGTAAGGAGGTAGTCATATGCCTGAGGAGGAAATCGGAAAGGTAAGCGATTTCTTCGCTCACCCGGTGGTCGCTGGCATTGATCTCACCGGTACGCTGAAAGTGGGTGACCGAATCCACATCAAGGGACACACCACTGACCTAGAAATGACGGTGAACTCAATGCAGGTCAACAATGTGGACGTCACTGAAGCCAAACCTGGTGATGCCATCGGGGTCAAGGTGACGGAGCGGGTACGACACGGGGACAGTGTCTACAAAGTCACCGACTGATTGATACCGGCGAATCAGTATGGGTCTGGTGGCTGGTGATGCTAACCCATGGCTTTGAGCAGGTTTGCCGTCTCGATAGCACTGACCGCCGCGTCAAATCCCTTGTTGCCCCCTTTTGAGCCTGAACGCTCTATGGCTTGCTCCAGAGTTTCCGTGGTGAGAATGCTGTTCACGACGGGCACCCCGGTATCAAGGCTGACGCGGGCTATCCCTTTAGTGGCTTCGGCGGCGATGTATTCCCAGTGAGGTGTGCCACCGCGGATGACCGCGGCCAGACAGATAATGGCATCGTACTTCTTGGACTGGGCCATTTTCTGTACCACCAGCGGGATTTCAAATGAGCCCGGTGTCCAGGCAACCTCAATGTCTGTCTCGTTGACGCCGTGGCGGAGCAAAGCGTCCTGCGCTCCTTCCAGCAGTTTCCGGGTAAAGAACTCGTTGAAACGAGAAACCACGAGGCCGAACTTCAGCCCTTTGCCCAGCAGTGAGCCTTCATAGCTTTTACTCATAATCCTCTCCTTCTTCCCGGGATTAATCACAATTTTCGGGAGATACCTTGGTCGGTTTCAGGTTATGTCCCAATTTTTTCTGTTTTGTTTCCAGGTATCGACTGTTGAACGGGTTCGGTGCCGTGATTATGGGCACGGTCTCCGCTACCTTGAGTCCGTAGCTCTCCAGCCCGATTACTTTCTTGGGGTTGTTGGTGAGCAGGCGGATATTATGCAGCCCCAGTTCCGCCAGAATCTGGGCGCCAACGCCGTAGTCCCGCAGGTCAGGGGCAAAACCCAGTGAGAGATTGGCCTCTACCGTGTCCAGCCCTTTGTCCTGCAGTTCGTAGGCACGGATTTTATTATGAATGCCGATGCCCCGCCCTTCCTGCCTCATATAGAGGAGGACGCCCCGTCCTTCCTCGGCGATGCTTTTCATCGCCATCTTGATCTGTTCTCCGCAGTCGCAGCGGAGGCTGCCGAATACCTCGCCGGTAAGGCACTGGCTGTGCACCCTGACCAGTACCGGCTCATCGGTGGCCACGTCTCCCATCACCAGAGCGATGTGTTCATCAGGGTCGATATTGCTTTGGTAGGCGATGGCGGTGAAATTGCCGTACGGCGTGGGCAGTTTGGCTTCGGCCACGCGGTGCACCAGCCTTTCGTGACGGTAACGGTAGGCAATAAGGTCGGCCATGCTCACGATTTTTATACCAAACCGCCTGGCCATCCGTTTAAGCTGGGGCATCCGGGCCATGGCGCCGTTTTCCTTTAATATCTCGCAGATGACCCCGGCCGGGTAGAGACCGGCCAACCTGGCCAGGTCAACTATCGCTTCTGTATGTCCTGCCCGCACCAGGACGCCGCCCTCTCTGGCTCGCAGTGGGAACATGTGCCCCGGCCGGACGATGTCCTCGGGCTGCGTGGCCGGGTCAAGCACGGCCCTTATCGTTTCGGCACGGTCGGCTGCGGAAATACCGGTGCTCACCATGTGCTTGGCTTCGATTGACACGGTAAATGCGGTGGAGAATTTGGAGGTATTGTGCTCTACCATCATGGGGATATGCAGCTCATCAAGGCGCGGGCCGATGATGGGCAGGCAGATAAGCCCACGTCCATGCCTGGCCATGAAGTTAACGGCATCGGCGGTCACCTTCTCCGCGGCCATGGCAAGGTCGCCCTCGTTCTCGCGGTCCTCGTCATCGACGATGATGAGAAACCTGCCAGCTCTGATGTCTTCAATTGCTTCTGGAATCGTGGCCAGATCGGTACTCATCTCTGCTCCATTGCCTCTCATCCGATGGTAAAGCCGTGCTCAATCAGAAATTCCGCGGTCAGTCCACCGGCCTGCGGCTGGGTAAACTGCGCCACGTACTTGGCGATGATATCCACTTCAAGATTTACCACGTCGCCCACTTTTCTGCTGCCCAGCGTGGTATTCCGGCGCGTGTATTCAACCACGGAGACCTGGAATGAGCTGTTGTCCTTCTCCGTTATGGTCAGGCTTATGCCGTCAACGGCGATAAATCCCTTCGGCGCGGTGTAGCGTAGAACCTCAGGTGGGGTTTCAAGGCGGAAAAGAAGTGCTTCACCTTCCCATTCCATGGCAATAATGCGGCCGGTATCGTCAATGTGGCCCTGAACCAGATGTCCGCCCAGCCGACCGCCCAGCGTCGTCGGTCGCTCCAGGTTGATGCCGTCTCCGGCTTTAAGCTGTCCGAGGTTGGTGCGCTGCAACGTCTCCGGCATGACATCGACGGAGAACGAAGCGCGGTCGAAATCGGTAACCGTCAGGCAGGCGCCGTTGATGGCAATGCTGTCGCCCGGATTAATCCCATTGACAACCTGCCGGGCAGAAATGACCAGCTTGGTGGTCGATGCCGAGGATACTTTGCCTATTTCTTCTACTATCCCGGTGAACATGGCATTCTTAACATAAAATATGGATTAGCGTTATTGTAGCATTTCGGTGACTGGAAATGCAACCACCGCCAGATTTTGGATATAGCGCGGAGTCCTACTCTATGCGGTAGACCACCTGTACGGACAGTCTGATTTCCGTTTCTCCCGGGCTGATGGGGGTGGGGGGTGCTGCCATTGACGGCATCGCGGCTTCGCCATAGAACTCGCGCACCACGGGCACATAAGCTCCGCTCTCGCTGATATACGTGGGCTTACCCAGCCTGACATTCCCCAGGTCAGCCAGCTGCTCAGCCTTTGCCTTGGCATCAGCCATAGCCAGTTTCCGGGCCTCTTCATAGTATGCAGAGGGGTCATCCACGGTGAAACTTATGTTATTGATTCTGATGTAGTCACCGCCGGCGTTGGCCGCAGCGTCGATAATGGCGCCGGTATCCTCAATCATCCTCACCTTGACGGTTACCGTATTGGTCACCCGATAGCCGATAAGGATTTCGCGGCCATCCTTTTCCGACCAATTACGCACCGGGGCGATGCTGAAATACTGCGTCTTGATGTCCTTTTCCGCGACGCCAAAACGGTCGAGCTCCGCAACCACGGCGGTCATGGCTGTCGCTGCCTGGCCCTGTGCTTTGGCAACAGTGTCCGCCTGGGCTTCCACGCCAAGGTTTAGAATGGCAACATCGGGGGCAACACTGATTTTTCCCTCGCCGGTGACCCAGATGCCAGTACTCTGCTGGTTGAATATGCCGCTCGCCAGCGAGCTGGTGCCGGATGTCGAAGAAGGCGGCGAGAGTGAGTCACAACCCGCAATGCCGATGAGCGCCAGTGCCAAAGTAACCGTCAGTAAAAGTCTCCACCTCATCTTAACTACCTCACAATTATTGCTCTACTCTTGATATAAGTATAGCTAATGTGCAAGGCGTATTCAAGGTAACAATAATCGGCTCAGTGCGGTTCTTAAACTTTGACCGTTCCGTCGGCATGGAAGAGGAATTTCCTGGCCCACAGGGAAACATAGGCCAACCCTATCAGCACGGGGACTTCAATCAGGGGACCGACCACTGTGGCCAGCGCCTGTCCGGAATTGATGCCGAACGTGCCCACGGCCTGTCAATAATATTCCGGCAGGCTTCGTTAAGCCGATGAAAAGCCTGGGTGAGCGGCATTCCTGACGTATAAAAGCGCCGAGATGAAATGTTATAATAGCATGATGGACATTCTGTCCGAACTTAACCCCGCGCAGCGAGAAGCCGTTGAGGCTATCAGTGGGCCGGTGCTGATTCTGGCCGGGCCGGGCAGCGGCAAGACGAGGGTAATCACCCATCGCATTGCCTATCTCATCAAGGTCTGTGGCGTCAGCCCGCATCGCATCATGGCGGTT
>DASRZK010000062.1:0-5734 GCA_035686505.1 Dehalococcoidales bacterium
ATCAACCACCCTTATCCCCTAATTCAAGAAGCGGCAGGAAGAAACCGAAGTCAAACTGAGAGCTATTGAAGACGCCTCCAAGGATATACCCTCCCTGCTCTCCTGAAGCAAATTAGACCGACGAGCCAGCTTTGCGAGCGGAGAATTATAAATCCGACGCTGTAAAGCTGGCTTTTATTTTGGGCCACACAGGGAATCGTAAAATAACGAACCATCGTCCTGGACACGTCTTCATTGCGGACAGCAATCGCCTAGAAACGCCATCGCATATGGGTTATAATAGATAAAATGGCTTCTCAGGTCTTTTATCGCCGGTGGCGTCCGCAGACCCTGGCTGAGGTGGTCGGCCAGGAACAGGTAACCAAGACACTGCAAAATGCCCTGAGCAGCGGTCATGTCTCTCATGCTTACCTTTTCTGCGGTCCACGCGGTACCGGCAAGACCAGTACCGGACGCATTCTCGCCAAGGCGGTCAACTGCCTCACCAACGAAGGCAAAGGCGAGCCCTGCAATGCCTGTGAGAGGTGTCAGGCAATCACCGAAGGCAGAGCTCTGGATGTCATTGAAATTGACGCCGCCAGCAACACCGGTGTGGATAACATCCGTGACCTGAGGGAAAGAGTTAATTACGCTCCAAACGAAGCTCAATACAAGGTCTATATCATCGATGAAGTTCACATGCTGAGCACCAGTGCCTCCAATGCGCTGCTCAAGACCCTGGAAGAGCCGCCACCGCATGTCATTTTCGTGCTGGCCACCACCGAGGCCCATAAAGTCCTCCCCACCATCATATCACGCTGTCAGCGTTTTGATTTCAGGCGCATTTCACAGGCCGATGTGGTGACCAAATTAACCTACATCGGCAAGAAAGAGACTATTAAAATCGAGACCGAGGCACTGCGGCTCATTGCCAGGACCACCACCGGCAGCTTGCGCGATGCTGAAAATCTCCTGGAACAGTTGACGACCTACTACGGTAACAAGGTCACCCTGCCACAGGTCCAGATAATCCTGGGTATTACCGGCGATTGGCGCGCCAAAGAGATAGTAAGACATATCGTTAACAATGACGTCGCCGCCGGAATATCGACGATAAATGGCGTCAACAGTGATGGCCTTGACCTGCGCCAGTTCAATCGTGAACTGGTGGAATACCTCAGGGCACTGCTGCTGGTGAAAACGGGCTCCAGCGAATCAGTAGACCTGCCCGCCGAGGACATTGCAGAATTAAAGGAGCTGGCCGGCAAGGCCTCATTACCTCAGATATTAAAAGCGGTAAAGCTTTTCGGGCAGCTTGACCTCAATCTCGATAATTACTCTACGTTACCCCTGGAGCTGGCGCTGGTGGACGCAACCCTGCCTTCGGGTAAAGAACCACCGGTAACTAAGGCAGAACCTGAGGCACGCCAGTCAGTGAAACCGGTGGCTCCGGAAGCACCGCCACCGGCACGGGAAAAGGCCGTTGCCAGAGAAGAGCTCCCTCGTAAACCGGCGGCAGAGCCAAAGCGCGAGCCAGGACCAGCCCCGGCAGAGGAAGTGGTTGAACCAGAATCCGAACTGGAACCAGCTCCGACGCCAGAACCGGTAGAGAAAAAAGGTGAACCAGAACCGGCTGAGGCGGCCCCCACAGTCCCCGCCCCAGCCAGCGATGAAGAAATCGAGCACCTGCAACTGAACTGGCTGAAGTTCATCCGGGATGCCCCTCCCAGCATGAGCCGAACCCCGGCCGCCGCCCTGCTCAGGAGTGCCAAGCCAAAGACTATCGAGAACAATACCGTTATCCTGTCATTCCGGTTCCCGTTGCACAAGGAAAATATGGAAAAAACGGAAAATCAGAAGATAGCCGAGCAGATAATCAGCAACTTCCTGGGCCACGCCTGCCGTGTTCGCTGTGTCCACGAACCGGAAGCGAACCACCTGATCGAAGAAGCCCTGAAAATAGGTGCCCAGATTATTGAATCGGAGGAGAAATGAACAAGTTTATGTTTCAACAGGCCCAGAAACTTCAGGCAAAACTGGCCAAAGCCCAGGAAGAATTGAGCAACCTGACCGTCGAGGGCAGTTCCGGCGGTGGTGCCGTTAAGGTCAGCATGAATGGGCAGCAGAAAATACAGTCGGTCGAAATATCACCCGAAGTGGTCAACCCGGAAGACATCGAGCTTCTTCAGGATTTGGTACTGACCGCGGTCAGTGAAGCCCTGGCCAAGTCCCAGGAGGCGGCCGCCAAACAACTTGGAAGCGTTACCGGCGGCCTTAATATTCCCGGGCTGACTTAAAAGGAGATACCGCATTGGAGCCGAATGTTCTTCCCAACGTTGATGTGATTGACAACCTTGTTCAGGAATTCAATAAGCTGCCCGGCATCGGGCCGAAGAGCGCTCAGCGCATTGTCTACTATCTGTTACGCACCGGCGATGAGCAGAGCAAGCTCCTGGCCGAAGCGATACTCTCCCTGAAACGGAAAGTTACCCTCTGCTCAACCTGCTTTAACGTAACCGAGTCCGACCCCTGCTCCCATTGCCGCAGTGACAAGCGCGACCGCAGCCAGATATGCATCGTGGAGCAGCCTCAGGACATCCTGGCCCTGGAGCACACTGGTATTTATCAAGGACTGTACCACGTTCTGCACGGGGCCATCTCTCCCACCGAAGGCATCGGGACGGAAGACATCAGAATAAGAGAACTGATGAACCGGTTGAAGGACGGCTCAGTCAAGGAAGTTATTCTGGCCACCAACCCCAACCTTGAGGGAGAACAGACCGCCATGTACCTGAGCCGCCTGATTACGCCGCTGGGCATCAGGGTTACCCGCCTCGCCCGTGGTCTGCCCTTCGGCACCGAGCTTGAATACGCCGATGATGTAACTCTTACGCGCGCTATAGAAGGCAGACAGGAATTTTGAAATTTGGCTGACTAATTGTACCGGTTTTTAAAATTAGCGTACTTCCTTCAATTTCCGAACTACTACCAGAATATCCGGTTTCAGAAAGGCCTTGAATTCGATTATGGATAAAAAAATTTACTGGGACAATAGATTCCAAAGTGAAGGCTACGTATGGGGCACGTCACCGAGCCAGACTGCCGGATATGCCGCCGGGGTATTCCGCAAGAACGGAGTGAAAAAGGTTCTGGTCCCTGGCTCCGGATACGGGCGGAACACAAAAGTACTCAGCGAATCGGGTTTCGATGTCACCGGGGTTGAAGTCTCAGAGGTCGCCTGTGAGATGGCCCGGGAATACGACCCGCAAACCAGGACTTATAACGGCTCCATACTGGATATGTCTTTTGATGACATCCGGTACGACGCCGTATACTGCTACAATGTTTTGCATCTTTTCCGGGAAAAAGAGAGAAAGCAGTGCTTGCAGGCATGCGCGGACAAGGTAAAAGGCAATGGACTGCTGTTTTTTACCCTTTTCTCGGACAGGGACCCGAGCTTTGGTAAAGGCCAGAAAGTGGAAAAGAACACCTTTGAAAGCCGGCCCGGAAGACCGGTGCACTACTTCACCGAAGCCGAACTGCGCGCTTATTTTAAAGACTTTAAAATTATCGAGTCGGGGGTTACCGAAGACCCGGAAAACCACGGTGAAGGCCCGCACACTCATGTCCTGCTTTATATTCTGGCCCGAAAACCGCAATCGGAATGAGGTAACCCTTCATTCAATACTGGAGCGAGTAATGTCCAGACCGCGCACCTATCAAACGGAAGCCGTCATCATCAAAAAGACCAAGCTGAGAGAGGCCGACGTCATCTTCACGCTCTACACGCCGCACCTTGGCAAGATTCAGGCCTTCGCCAAAAGCGTCCGGAAAACAAAAAGCAAGATGGCGGGGCATCTGGAACTCCTTACCTACAGCCAGGTCTCGCTGGCCAGAGGGCGCAATCTGGATACCATTACCGGCAGCCAGACCATTAACAGCTTCCTGCCCCTGAAAAGCGACCTCTGGCTCACCTCCTGCGGGCTGTATGTCATTGAACTGGTCAACCAGTTTACTCCTGACGGCGTAGCAAGCCCGTCCCTTTTCCAACTGCTACTGGCAACGATGGAGCAGCTATGCCGGACAGGTAACAGAGACCTGGCACTGCGCTATTTTGAACTGCATCTCCTCAGTGAAGTTGGCTACCAGCCACAGCTTCACCAGTGTGTCTCCTGCCAGAAACCACTGGAACCGACGGCCAATTCATTTAGCCCGAGCTCTGGCGGTATGCTGTGCCCAGACTGCGCCACAAGCCATCCGTCCAGCCACCCGCTTTCCGTCAATGCCCAGAAGGTGCTGCGTCTTCTTCAGAACAGCGATTACGGCACGGCCGACCGTCTGAAAATAGATGCCGGGCTTTCCCGGGAACTGGAGAGAGTAATAAACAGTTATCTCAGATACCTCCTGGAGCGGGAAGTGAAATCGGCCGCATGGCTCGATATGCTACGGGAGCAGACAAAGTAATCATCGGCGACACTCAGCCCTTTACGATAACGCAGGAATAGCCTATAATAAAGGCTGGCTGGGGGTCTGGAACTCTCAGTCTTTTTACTGTCTTATAGGTGCAGAAATGACGACCAGACTGAACCGGATTACTCAGCAGCGCCGCGAGAAACTGGAAAGGTTGCGTGAACAAGGCATTGAGCCCTATCCGCACCGCTACCAGCGCAGCCACACCACGCAGGAGGCAGTTTACCTGCTTGAGCAGAACGAGGCTGGTCAAACCGAAGAGAAGCAGGTCAGCATTGCCGGGCGGATAATGGCCATCAGGCGGATGGGCAAAGGTGCCTTCGCCGATATCCGTGACGGCTCGGGCAAGATACAAATGCTTTTCCAGGACATGGACAAGTTCCCCTCAGAGCAAAGCCAGCTCTTTAAGGAACTCGATATCGGCGATTTTATCGGTGCGGAAGGACAGGTGCTGCGCACCCGAACCGGTGAACCGACCGTTGGCGTGAAGCACTTCACCCTGCTCGCCAAGTCGTTGCAGCCGCTGCCGGAAAAGTGGCACGGCCTCAGCGATGTTGACACCAGGTACAGGCAGCGCTACCTCGACCTCATCAGCAACCCTGAGACCAGGGTAACTTTCCAGATTCGCAGCCAGATTATCAACAGCATACGGCAGTTTCTCAACGAGCGCGACTTCATTGAAGTGGAGACGCCAGTGTTGCAGCCAGCCGCCGGCGGTGCCCTGGCCCGGCCCTTCGTCACCCACCATCACGCTCTCGACCAGGACTTTTACCTGCGCATTGCGCCGGAACTCCACCTCAAGCGACTGATTGTCGGGGGTCTGGACCGGGTCTACGAACTGGGGCGCATCTTCCGCAACGAGGGCGTCTCCACCAAGCACAACCCGGAGTTTACCATGCTGGAAAGCTACCAAGCGTATGCAGATTACAACGATGTGATGGACATGCTCGAGGAAATGGTCGCCTGGGTCAGCAAAAAGGTGATGGGCACCACCAGGGTAAAGTTCGGCGATTATAAGATAGATTTCAAGCCGCCCTGGCCGCGCCTCACCCTGCGTGAAGCCGTCGAGCAGTACAGCGGCATTGACTTCGTCACCTACCCCACTGCCGATGGACTGCGGGACAGAATGAGGGACAAGATGAAGATCCGCGGGCTTAAGGTTGACCCGGAGAAGAACTGGGCCAAGCTGGTGGACGAGCTCATCTCCACCTTTGTTGAGCCGAGCCTCATCCAGCCCACCTTTCTCAAGGACTACCCGGTATCGATGTCGCCGCTGTCCAAGACC
>DASRZK010000063.1:0-2728 GCA_035686505.1 Dehalococcoidales bacterium
TCACGGCGAAGCACACCGCACTGAGGCTGATAAGGCTGGTGATGTGGGGCCAGACCAGTAGAATGCTCTGGCCCAGGCTCAGGGGGTTGGGCACCATGTAGGCGGCCTGGCTCTGGCTTACCATACCCAGGCTGCGTACCAGTGGTACCAGCAAAACGGTGGTCGCCTCCTGGAACAATACGTTCGGAGAAACCCGCGTTATCATCCGCTGCACTTCCGCATTACGAATCAGTTCCGCTTGCGCGCCATCAGCGGTTGGGGCCAGCACATTGGCAATTCCTGGCGCGATAAGCAGGATGAAGATGCTGAAAAACATCCAGAGTGCCAGCGAGAACAGCAACGAGGCAGCCACCCGACGAAAGACAATGGAAAAAAGTATCGCCAGGCCCATCCAAAACGCCCCGTAAATAATGGTCATGACGAAATAGCCAAAGAGCCTGATGATTTCCTCTGGCGTTGGTGGTACCCCTATCATGCTCAGCCCATAGCCGGCTATCAGCAGCAGCATCGTGCCTACCATTATGGAGAGGGTAACCACCCCGGCGAGGAATTTCCCATTGATAACGCTGTCACGGAAGACGGGCTGGGCCAGAACCCGGCTCAGCGTACCACCAGCCCGCTCGCTGTTTATGGCGTCAAAACCCAGGGCTATACCGATAATGGGAATGAGCAGCGAGACGAGGTAAGTGAGCGAAGGGATTACCGTCCCCGACGTGGTAAACAGGCCAAGGAAGACAATTCCTTCCGGCAGGTTCGCGGAACGGATACCCTGCGATGCAGCCATTAATCCGGTAACACTAACTACAATTACCAGGAAAAAAGAAGCAATAAATCGAATGCTGGTAACATAATCGGCCAACTCTTTGCGGACAATGGCAAACATGGTTAGCTCTCTTCCTCTCGGAAATACTTCATATAAATGTCATCCAGGGAAAATTCCTGAACCTTCATCTGAATCAGCGGGAAATTGTTCTGTACGATGGCTTTGGAAACCTCCCGTCGTAAATCCGCATCGGTACTGATGGCGAGCACATTCTCCCTGACCTCAACACCGACCACACCTTTGATGCCCTGGAGCACCTTAATTAGCTTCTCGCTTGGCTCCTCGGTTTCCACCTCAATATGGAATCGGCCCCCGGCCATCGCTTCCCGGCCCAGCTTGTCGATAGCTCCCTGAATTACCATTTTGCCTTTGGCCAGGATACCGATGTTATGGCACACCCGCTGCACCTGATATAACTGGTGTGACGAAAGCACCACTGTTGTTCCCGTCTTGGGCAGACTATCAATGAGATCCAGGAGCTGGTTAATACCCTTTGGGTCCAGGCCGGCGGTTGGTTCATCAAGGAAAACCAGCTTCGGCTTTTTAATCAGCACTTCGGCAATGCCAAGTCTCTGCTTCATGCCGCGGGAAAACTTGCCCACCGTTTTTTCTATCTTCCGATTCGGCCCGGTCTTTTCCATTATCTCGTTCTCGGTAAGGCCCACCATTTTCAGCACCTCTTCCGCTCGCTGGTTTGCCTCAGCATAGCTGATGCCGTTCAGGTCGGCGATGAACCTAAGGTTTTCGCGCGCGGTGAGGTTTTCATAGAAGCCCACTCTTTCTGGCAGATAACCAACCTGACGCTTAACCTTGAGCGGCTCACGGGTGGGATTGAAGCCAAGCACACTGACCGTGCCCGAAGCTGGCTCGGTCAAACCAAGCATCATGAGGATGGTCGTTGTTTTGCCGGCACCGTTGGGGCCCAGCAAGCCGAATACCTCATTCTCCTTCACCTGGAAGTTGAGGTTATCGACTACGGTAACACCATCGTAGCGCTTGGTCAGTTCGCTTGTTTCTATGGCTAAAGTATCACTCATAGACTACCGCCGACTAAACCGCATAAAGATAACCACCAGCCCCACCACGACAATGGCGATGATGGCCACGCCAACCCACCCCCAGACGGTGGGCGTCTCCACGGTAACCCTGATATCAATCTTCGGCGAGTTAGCCTGGACTCCAGAAACCCGGAGGCTGATCATGTAATCGCCAGCAATTGTGTCCGGCGGCGGTTTGATATTTATTTCCACGGTCTGGGAACCCAGCGCTTCGACTGAGTCCACCTGGTCTGGCGTGACCTCAACCGACCACCCTGCCGGCTTATCGGATGAAAAGGTGACTTTATCGATGGGCGCTGTGCCCATATTTCCCACTTCAAGGGAAAAATAGTTATCTCGACCGGCCTTGGCCTTGGTATCGTAACGCTCCCCGGACGGTATTACAATGAGGTTATATATGGCGGTAATAACGGCTTTAAGTTCCATGGAGGTTTTCAGTTCGCCGGAGACTGCGTCCAGAGTTATAATGTAGTCACCGGGTTCGGGCAGCGGCCAGAACGGTGCCGTGGCGACCAGCCTTGTCTTATCGCCATAGGTCATGCCGCCGGGCTTGAGGTCAATGGCGGAGATATGCTTGTCCTTCTCGAACTGGGGAGTCATATAGACCTCCCACCCCGGGGGAGCGGTGTGGGTAAGGTCGAAGGACCTGGGCTCACCCAGCATATCACCGGCGTACTTGAACTCTACCTCAAAAACAAAATCACTGCCGGCAATCGCTTCAACGGCGGGATGTACGGCCCGCAGCTCTATTGTTTCTATTCTCTCCAGCACCTTCACCGTGACCCTGATTTCAACTTTCTCCGTAGAGACCTGGTCACTTTCTACCCAGAGAGTTACAAAGTAATCA
>DASRZK010000064.1:0-3406 GCA_035686505.1 Dehalococcoidales bacterium
ATGATGGCGATAAAGTCCTGGGTGGTGGTACAATAGCATCATCAGGTAAATCCCCAGCACCTGAACAGATTAAGGAGTTTGCCCGTAATGGCTAAAGTTGTCGCTGTCTGCACCAGCAAGAAGAAAGGAACCCGGAAACAGCCCATTGCTGAAGGGCAATTTAAAGAAGAGCACGGGCTGGTCGGCGATGCCCACGCTGGCGTTTTGCCCAACCGTCAGGTGAGCCTGCTCGCCCTGGAAAGCATCGACAAAATGCGCGGTCTGGGCCTGGAACTGCATCCCGGCGACTTCGCCGAAAACATTACCATAGAAGGCATAGACATCTGCAAGCTACCGGTAGGCACAAGGCTGTCGATAGGCGAAGACGTTCTGCTTGAAATCAGCCAGATAGGCAAAGAGTGCCACACCGCCTGCGCCATACGCCGCCAGGTTGGCCAGTGCATCATGCCTGAGGAAGGCGTCTTTGCCCGCGTTTTGAAGGGGGGCAGAATCAGGCCAGGGGACAAAGTATCGATTGGAGAAGAACAGTGATTGATACCAGATCACTATTGGTAGAAAAAATTTTAAAGCTGAAAAAGGGGAAAAATGCCGTCATCCTGGTGCACAACTACCAGCTTGGCGAAGTCCAGGACATCGCTGACTTCGTGGGCGATTCCCTCGGCCTGAGCCAGAATGCGGCCAAAACAGAAGCTGACGTCATTGTGTTCTGCGGCGTTCATTTCATGGCGGAGACGGCGGCCATCACCTGCCCCGATATGACCGTTCTCCTGCCGGACCGGCACGCTGGCTGCCCGATGGCCAACATGATTACTGCGGAACAACTGCGGCAAAAGAAAAAAGAGCTGCCGAATGCCACCGTGGTCTGCTATGTCAACTCGACGGCCGCAGTAAAGGCTGAATCCGATATATGCTGCACCTCGGCCAATGCCGTCAAGGTGGTGGAGAGCATCGACAATGACGAGGTGCTGTTCGTGCCCGACCAGTACCTGGGGCACTACGTGTCAACCAAGACAAAGAAGAAAATCCACCTATGGCCGGGTTACTGCCCGACGCATGCCCGCATTCAGGTTCAGGATATCACACGGCTCAAAAAGGAAAACCCCCGGGCGAAGGTCGTCGTTCACCCCGAGTGCCGCCCCGACGTTATCGCCCTGGCGGATGAAGTAGCCAGCACCGGGGGCATGATACGCTACGCCCACCGGGATGACGTTCAGGAAATGATTGTCGGCACGGAGCTCGGCATCATCCACCGGCTGAAAAAGGAAAATCCAGGCAAGAAATTCATTCCGGTGTCTGAACAGGCGGTCTGCCCCAATATGAAATTGATTACACTGGAGAAAGTCCTCTGGTCCCTCGAGGAAATGCGACCGGTGGTGAAAGTATCAGAGGCTATAAGAATCAAGGCCAGGGCCACGGTGGACAAAATGCTGGCCATCGTTTGAGGCGGCAAATGGAAACGGCCAGATACATCATTGTTCTGATTACCAGCGATAGCGTCGAAGAGGCAGACCACATTGCCCGGTTGCTTCTGGAGAAAAAGAAGGTGGCCTGCGTCAATATCGTGCGCGGCATTGATTCTTATTTCTGGTGGGAGGGCAAACCTGATTCAGCCCGCGAGAACCTGCTCATCGCCAAGTCCAAGGCATCACTGCTACCGGATATCATTGATTTAGTCAGAAAGATACACAGCTACGATGTTCCGGAGGTCATTGCCCTGCCCATAATCGGCGGCAACCAGGACTACCTGGAATGGATCGACCAGAGTACTGCCTAGAGCACACCTCTTCGACTATTTCAGCTCCTTAATCGAGGTATAGAGTATATCAAGCATTTCGTCCGCTTCCTTTTTCGTGGTGATTATCGGCGGGTTAAACCGCACCCGGCTATAGTCTTTGGCCAGCGCCATGCGAACGTACAGGCCGCTCTCCAGCATTTTCCGAACCCATTTTTTCATTGTTTCCACATCAAACGGTGTCCTGGTTTCTTTATCTTTGACCAGCTCTACGCCAAGCATCAGGCCCAGGCCACTGCAATCAGTGACGCTGGGCAGGTCTTTGAACTCGCGGTTCAGGCGCTCCAGAACATAGTTCCCCACCTTTTCCGCATTTTCTACCATCTTGTCCCGGAAAATAATTTTGAGCGCGGCACTGGCGGCCGCGGCACATATCGGGTTGCCGTGCTGGGTAAAGCCATGCCAGAGCATGGTGCCCTTCAACCCTTCAAAAACTTTGTCGTTGAGTAGCGTGGCGCCAAAGGGCAGGTAGCAGCCGTCAATCGCCTTGGCCACGGTCATTATATCCCAGCTGACCGGCCAGTGTTCCTGCCCCCACAGTTTGCCTGTCCTCCCGAAAGCGGTCTGAATCTCGTCGCATATCATGAAGACGTCATGGTCGTTGCATATCTGCCGCACGATGGGGAAATACTCAGGCGGTGGGGCCACGTTGCCCGCCGCCCCCATCACCGGCTCGGCAATATAGGCCGCGATGCTATCGGCACCCTCCGCCTGGATGACTTTTGCTACGTAGCGGGCGCAGAGGACATCGCAGGACGGGTATTTCAAATCAAAGGCACACCGGTTACAGTAGAAGGTGGGTGCCTGGATGAAGCCAGCGGCGAGCGGTGCATATCCAGTCCAGAACGCGCCGCTGCCAGCCCGGGTCGCGGCTGCCGAGCCCATTCCAGCCCCATGAAAACCGTTTTGCAGGCTGATGATTTTATATTTCGGTCTTCCATGAACATGCCAGTAAAGGCGCGCCATTTTGAAGGCCGTCTCCACCGCTTCCGTGCCGCCATTGGTGAAGAAGAAATGGGCCATTCCCTTGGGAACGACTCTGGCCAGCTCCGCGGCATATTCTATAATAGGCACGTTCGACTGCCTGGCCAGGAGGTGGGCAAACTGCAGCTTTCGTGCCTGTTCGCAGATGGCATCTATTATCTCCTTATGGCCATGCCCCAGCGTGTTGCTCGTCTGCTGCGAGGCCGCATCATAATAGAAATTACCTTCCGTATCCCAGCACTTTACCCCCTCCGCTCTTTCGATAATCGGCCAGACGTCCTCGCTGCCAACCACGGCGAAGCCATGTATCAGGTACTTCAGGTCCATTGCCAGGAGCTCTTCAGTCCGCTTGCTCACCATCTTTCTCTCCTTTGTTTCCCATTCAAGAGAAGTATGACCATAACTGTAATTATACAACAGGCCAGCGCGTTAGCACTGGCCCAATTGTATCACCCGATATAAATACTGCTGGATTGCGGTTATTTCACGAAGCGCACGGTCACCGTGCCGAGTCGGTCAAAGGTGGCACGGTAAGAACAGGGCCCTTCAATGAAAAAGGCAGCGTGCAGCGAACCGGAGATGATGAACTCCCCTTTGCCTATGCTCATACCGTAGTCGGCCAGTTTGTTG
>DASRZK010000065.1:0-5184 GCA_035686505.1 Dehalococcoidales bacterium
GGGAGATGGGTGGTCAGGTGGGCGATGCCGGCAGGATTCGCGGCGTGTCCGGGCAATTCACCGTGACCGATACCATCAGGATTCCGCCCGATATCATCGTTCATCAGGGGAAAATCGAGGATGGCAGTCTGGCGGTGGGAGATGAGGTTGAAGCCGAGGTTGATGAAGCCAGGCGTCTGGATATCGCCCGCAACCACACCGCCACCCACCTGCTGCAGCACGCGTTGCGCGGCGTTCTCGGCGAGGACGTCCAGCAGAGAGGCTCGCTGGTGGCGCCGGACCAGTTCCGCTTTGATTTTTCACATCTGAACGCCATGCTGCGGGAAGAAATAGAGTCGGTGCAGCGTATGGTCAACGAGAAAATTCGCCAGAACCTGTGTGTCTACGATGAGGAATTGCCCTATAAGCAGGCGAAAGCCGATGGCGTCATCGCCCTGTTCGATGAGAAATATGGTGACGTCGTGCGGGTGCTGCGTATTGGCGAGCCGCCAATCAGCTCGGAGCTTTGCGGCGGCACGCACGTCAGCTCAACCGGGGAGCTCGGGTTCTTCCAGATTGTGGCCGAGAGCAGTATCGGGGCCGGGCTGCGTCGCATTGAGGCGGTGACGGGAAGGGGCGCCGAGTCATTTGTGAAGAAGCGTTTTACCAGTCTGGAAAATATCGCCCGTTCTCTGCACGCTCTGCCCGATGAGGTTGAGGAAAAGGTGTCCAGCACGGCCAGTGCCTTTGAAGTGGAGCAGCGGCAAAGAATGGCCCTGGAGAGAGAGCTGGCTAAATTAAGAACCGAAGCCATGCTCGGCCAGATTGAGGAGATAAACGGAGTCAAGGTGCTCGTGGCCCGGGTGCCGTCTTCACGGATAGAGATAATGCGGGAAATGGCCGACCTCATCCGCGATAAGCTGAAGAGCGTCATTCTGGTGCTGGGTACCATCTCTGAGGGAAGGCCGGTGTTTCTGGCGGCCGTCACTCCGGACCTAATCTCCAGAGGCTATGACGCCGGCAATATCGTGCGGGAGGTGGCTAAGGTGGCTGGCGGTGGCGGTGGTGGCAAGCCGAATCTGGCCCAGGCCGGCGGCAAGCACAAAGAGAAGCTGGACGAAGCCCTTCGTCTGGTAAAAAAATTGATTTAAAGCAGCTCATTGCTCCGGGGGGTGGCAAAGACGCGCAGTTTGGGTTTAGATATCGGAGACCGGTGGATAGGGGTGGCCATGAGCGATCCCCTGGGCATACTGGCCAGTCCCCTCCCTATTATTGACCGTACCAACGAGCCGTCGGGCATCAACGCTGTCCTAGCTATCATTGAGCAGAACCAGGTAGGGGTGATCGTGGTTGGTCTGCCAATCTCCATGAATGGCAATATCGGCCCGCAGGCGGAGAAAGTGCAGGCTTTTGCCCGGGAATTAAGCAAGCACACGAAAGTGCCCCTTGAATTCAGGGATGAGCGCCTGACAACCGTTTCGGCGCAAAAACTGATGAAGATGACCGGGAAAGGCCGAAGGGCCAGGGACGACGCTATGGCCGCCGCGCTCATCTTGCAGGAATATCTCGATGAGAAAATGGCTTAGAGGATTGACAAATTTCCCCCCCCCTATTATAATTGTTTTGACAAAGTAATATATAAGACTATGGTACCTTTAGATAATTACTATAATGTTATAGAGGCTGGACAGCGTCTCAGGATTCATCCTGAGACGGTAAAACGGTTGTGCCGTCAAGGAGATATACCGGCGATCAAGATTCACAATACCTGGCTAATCAGTGGCGATATTCTGGATAACTTTGCCGGAACCTATGTTCCCAGGCGCGGTGCCAAAAAAAGACTAATAAACTAATAAAGTGAAGGAGAACTGAGGGGTATACTGGCAATAAAGGGGGCTTGATTGGCGATGAAGCGTGGAAGAACCTTTCGCATCATGGCAGTGGTTATGCTCCTTTCATGGTGGCTAGTGGGATTATCAGTAACGCCGGTTATGGCAGCACCGCTGCTTAACCTATCACCTGACTCTGGTGCCGTGGGGACAGTGGTTAGAATCTCAGGAGAGAACTTCGATTCTTTTAAGGGGGATAAGATACGTATCTATTTCGGCAATGAAGAAATCGGTGCCAGCCGGATAGTTGTCTCGGAAACAGGCCTTTTTCAGCTCGATTTCAATATTCCGGATGATGCAGAGCCTGGAGAACATACCATCAAGGCAAGGAGTGAACTGGGCTCAACACTGGCATTAAAGACATTTACCGTTCTGGAGCCTGAAATCAGCCTGAGCAGCAGGTCAGGTTCGGTAGGCAGCAGACTGGTCGTGGACGGAGAGGGTTTTTACGCAGGTAGAGTGGTGACCATATATTACGATACCAAAATTATCGGTACGCTGACGGCTTCATCTACTGGTGAATTCAGCTACGGCTTCAATATACCGGCCAGCGCCGTTGGCGAGCATGCCATTATAGTGAAGAATGTTGAAGATAATTCCGATAAGGTTAAATTCGAGGTAATACCCAGGATTACCATAAATATGGCCACAGGAGCGGTGGGACGTATCCTGGAGGTCGGCGGCAACGGCTTTACTTCTAAAAGTGATGTGTCCGTTTTCTTCCAGAATGATGAAGTTGCTTATGCCAAGACAGACGAATCCGGCACGTTTAAGGTGGCCTCTTTCAACGTGCCAAAGGCACCTCCTGGTACTTACGATATCAGGGTTAAGGATGAAAAGGGGAATACAGTAAGATACGAATTTACCATCATCGCCGGCGCCACCGTTGACCGGACCAAAGCCAGTGTTGACAGCGAGCTCACCATCAGTGGCACGGGCTTTAAAGCCAATGGAGAGATAGGTATGGAATTTGATGGCGTGGCGGTGGCAACTATCACCGCTGACAGCAGTGGGGCTTTCCAGGTTGTTTTCAAGGTGCCGGCGAGTCAGCACGGAGAACATGTTATCACCGTGAGTGATGGTGTAAATACCCAGCAACTTTCCTTCGAAATAGAATCGGACGCGCCTCCGGTGCCGGTACTGGTATCACCAGGTGATGGCAGTGAAACGAAAGCAGCGGCCTATTTTGACTGGAATAGTGTTGACGACCCGAGTTTACCGGTACGCTACCAGTTACAGATAGCGTCCGAGAGTGGTTTTGCGGTCGTGGTTATGGAAAAAACTCTGGTCGAATCTGAATACAGACTGAGCGAGGAAGAGCCGCTGCCAACAGTGACCGCAGACTCACCTTATTACTGGAGAGTAAGGGCGATTGACGGGGCGGCAAATGAGAGCGAGTGGTCAGCCCCCAGGTCATTTTTGGTGCTGGCACCACCGGCACCGGTACTCCTGCTACCGGAAAGCGGCAGTGAGGCGGAGGCTGAGGCATATTTTGACTGGGAAGATACTACGAGCTTGAGTCTGCCTGTAATGTATCAAATTCAGGTGGCTAAGGG
Organism: Dehalococcoidales bacterium; assembly: GCA_035686505.1. Taxonomy (GTDB): domain Bacteria; phylum Chloroflexota; class Dehalococcoidia; order Dehalococcoidales; family RBG-16-60-22; genus E44-bin89. Next base: position 3,425 of record DASRZK010000065.1, read on the forward strand.
TCAGGATTTCACCAAACTGGTTATGGAGAAAGCGGGGCTGGCCGAGTCTGAATACACGGTGATGGAAGAAGAGAAGCTGGCGGCGGTAAAGAAGGACGCTTCTTATTACTGGCGGGTAAGAGCCGTCGATAATGCTGGCAATGAGGGTGACTGGTCAGTGCCCAGCTCATTTCACGTGGGCTTTTATCTGGCATTACCAAGCTGGGCGCTCTATATACTGATTGCCTTTGGCGCGATAATCATTGGTTTTCTGACCTTCTGGCTGGGAAGGAAAACCGCTTTCAGTGAATCATAACGAAACTTAATTAGATTGGAGGCAAATAATGAAAAGCGTGAACATGTTGAGGTTAATAGGTTTGATTGTGGTAATGGCCATGATGCTCATGGCGATACCGGTGACTGCCCAGACCCGGTTCGTTGATCTGGCTCCCGCGGAGGGAACTGTTGGCAGCAAGGTTGTCGCGGTGGGCGAGGGGTTTAACAAGACTACAGAGACCACTGACCAATATGCCATAATATTCTTCTCCAGTCAGGAAGCCTCTGTCGTTGATGACATTGATAGCGACGTTACCGTCTATAAGATAGTTAAGGACGGCCTGTACCTCAATGAAGATGGTGAATTCGAGGTCGAGTTTACCGTCCCGGCTGAACTAAATGATGGTGAGGACGAGGATGACGATGAAGATGTAGTGGCTGGCACCTACTATATCTATGTATGCCACTATATCAACACCACGCCACCGTCAGTTGCCACCAGGATAAGGGCAGTGGCTGAGTTTACCGTGATTGGTGGTGAAATGACCATTGACCCCGAGGAAGGCCCGGTGGGTAGTGAGGTTGAAATCACCGGTACGGAATTCGCTGATAGAGAGAGTGTCACGATTTCTTATGATGATGAAGAGATAGATATTGAAAGCGGCGATGATGAGACGGATAGCAGCGGTGAATTTATCTGCACAGTTTTCATTCCGGAAAGCACCGCTGATACCCATACCATTAAGGTCACGGTTGGAGGCAGTGAGGCCGAGGCTGAATTTACCGTTGAACCGGAGGTAATCCTCGACCCGACTTCAGGAGAGGCCGGGGCTGACGTTTCGGTGAGCGGTACCGGTTTTGGCCGGAGGAGTAAGGTGGGGGTATATCTCAATGCTGAGGAAATAGCCACTGCTACAGCCAGTTCAGGTGGTAGCTTCGATACCACCTTTACCGTACCGGAACTGGATAAAGGTATTTACGATATGGAAGCGGAGGACGACAAGGGGAACATGGACACCGCCAAATTCACCATAATGGAGCCGGCGTCAACGCAGCCACCAGAACCAACTCCGGCTCCAGGGCCAGCCCCATCGCCAACGGCGTTGAACATCAGCGCTACCAGCGGCAAAGTCGGTTCCGACCTTATCATCTCCGGCGCCGGGTTTAAAGCCGCCGGGACGGTTACCATCAAGTTTGGTGATAAGGTTCTGGATACAGTTTCTGCTGATGCCAATGGCATATTTGTCGCCGTCCTGAAAGTACCATCACTCAAAGCTGGAGAGTATCCCATAGCCATCAGCGATGGCACCAACACTGAAGAGAGGATATTCACATTAGAGGCAGTGCCGCTGCCTATACCGGAGCCGCTCCTGCCGAAAATGGGCGTGAAGGCAAAAACGCCGGTGATATTCGACTGGGAAAGCGTTACCGCGGAGTCGGTGAGTTATGCTCTTCAGGTGGCGACCGATAAAGACTTTGACGAAGACTCCATTGTACTTGATAAG
>DASRZK010000066.1:0-6306 GCA_035686505.1 Dehalococcoidales bacterium
CGGCATCCGGCCAGGTAAGAACACCCAGAACTACCTGAATGGCGTCATCAACCGCATCACCTGGGGCGGCGCCCTGTTCCTTGCCTGCGTGGCGGTCATGCCCTTCCTTGCCCAGCAGATAACCAATATCCAGGTAATCCAGCTCTCCAGCCTGGGACTGCTCATTATGGTGGGCGTGGTACTGGACACTATGAAGCAGCTTGAGGCGCAGCTCGTGATGCGGCGCTATGAGGGCTTTATCAGATAGGGGTAAAAGTTGTATAATATAATTTTTGTAGGAGCACCCGGGGCCGGCAAAGGAACGCAGGCCTTGATGGTCGCCCGGAAATTGAATACGGTCCATATTTCATCCGGTGACCTGTTCCGGCAAGCACTGGAGCAGGGAACGGAACTGGGGAAACAGGCGAAGACCTGCATGGAAAAGGGGGTACTGGTTCCCGACGAGATAACCATACAGATGGTCATGGAACGGCTGTCCGCTCCTGACTGCGAGAAAGGGGTTATCCTGGACGGTTTCCCCCGCAACCTGCCGCAGGCGGAAGCACTGGACAGCGCCCTGAACGAGCAGGGAAAAACAATTGACAAAGTTATTCATATTGAGGTATCAGAAGAAGAACTGATAAGGAGGCTGAGCGCCCGCTGGCTCTGCCGGCAGTGCCAGGCGGTATACAATACGGTCAATTCCCCTCCCAAAGTGGCGGGGAAATGCGACAGGTGCGGGGGTGAGCTTTACCAGCGCCCCGATGATAAACCGGAAACGGTTAAGAAACGACTTGGCGTATATTTTGCCGAGACGGCACCGCTCATTGACTATTACCGCCGCCAGGGCAAGTTAGCAAAAGTTGCCGGAGAAGGCGACATGGAAGAGGTGACACGAAGAATCGTGGCGGCTCTTCCCGAGGAGAAGCTGGTCACTAGATGACGATTATTATTAAATCTGAAGAGGAAATCGCGGCCATGCGCCGGGCCGGCAGAATCGTCGCGATGATATTAAAAACAATGGTGGAAAAAATCAGACCGGGAATGGAAACAAAAGAGCTGGACATCATAGCCGCCAAAGAGCTGGAAAAGTGTGGCGCCAGATCATCGTTCAAGGGCTACCATGGCTTTCCGGCCAGTCTCTGCGTTTCCGTAAACGATGAGATTGTGCACGGCATACCGGGAAAGCGAGTGCTCCGCGAGGGCGACATCGTTTCCCTTGATTTCGGCGCCATTTTCGATGGTTTTCAGGGTGATGTTGCCTTGACCGTTGGCGTGGGCCGGATAAGCAAGAAAGCGGAAGCGCTCATTGAGACCACGGGAGGTGCCCTGAAAGCCGGCATCAGCGCCGCCCGTGCCGGCGCCAAACTAGGCGATGTTTCCCATGCCATACAGGACTACGCCGAATCGAGAGGCTATTCTGTGGTGCGGGAGTACACGGGCCACGGCATTGGCCGCGACATGCATGAAGAGCCACAGATACCCAATTTCGGCCTGCCTGATTCAGGCCCGGTGCTGAAAAAGGGAATGACCCTTGCCCTGGAACCGATGGTTAATGTTGGCGACTGGCGCACCCGTGTTGGTGACGACCGGTGGATGGTACTGACAGCTGATGGCAGCCTTTCGGCACACTTCGAGCATACCATTGCCATTACTGACGGCGAACCGGAGGTACTAACCAGAGAAGTATATGCCTAAGAAAGAGACAATTGAGGTTGAAGGAACAGTACTGGAAGCGTTACCGAATGCGATGTTTCGCGTTGAGCTGGCGAATGGGCACGTGGTGCTGGCCCATATCTCCGGCAAGATACGAAAGCACTACATCCGGGTCCTGCCCGGGGACAGGGTGCTGGCCGAGCTTTCACCCTACGACCTCAGTCGGGGCAGGATAGTATACCGCTTCAAGTAGGACGAAGGATTGTGACAATGAAGGTAAAAGCATCAGCGAAAGTACGCTGCGAAAAGTGCAAGATAGTGAAACGACACGGGGTGGTCAGGGTTATCTGTTCCAACCCTAAGCATAAACAGCGCCAGGGATAAAATGAGGTAAGGAGGGAGCAGAATGGCACGAATTGCGGGAGTGGACATACCAAGAGATAAGCATACCTGGATATCTCTGCAATATATTTACGGCATTGGCCCTCACCTGAGCCGCAAGATTCTGGCCCAGAGCAACATAAACCCGGATACCAAGGTGAGTGAGCTTACCGAAGATGAGGTCAATCGCCTCCGCGAGGTTATTGACAAGCAATACCGGGTAGAGGGCGAACTTAGGCGCGAGGTTCAGATGAACATCAAGCGCCTCATTGAAATCGGCAGCTACCGTGGCAACCGGCATCGTTTTAACCTGCCGGCGAGGGGACAGCGTACCCGAACCAATGCCCGCGCCCGGCGTGGTGTCCGCAAGACGGTGGCCGGCAGAGGCCAGAGAAGAGGCACGGCCAAGAAATAGGTAGTATCAGGTAAGACAAGGAGTCATCTATGGCACAGAAGAAGCGAGCAAAGACAAGGCGACGGGAACGGAAGAATATTCCGGCAGGGAAGGCCTATATTCAGTCCTCTTTTAATAATACCATTGTTACTCTTACCGACCCTGAAGGCAACGTGATTTCATGGGGGAGCTCCGGCACTTCCGGTTTCAAAGGCTCCCGCAAGGGGACTCCCTACGCCGCTCAGATGGCAGCTCGCGAGGCGGTACGCAAGGCTATGATGCACGGCCTGCGCCAGGTTGAGGTCTACGTGAAGGGCCCGGGCAGTGGCCGTGAGGCTGCTATCCGCTCACTGCAGAGTTCAGGCCTGTACATTACGGGCATCAAAGATGTTACCCCCATCCCCCATAACGGCTGCCGCCCGCCAAAAAGACGACGAGTGTAGAAGAGAGGAAAAATGGCAAGATACACTGGAGCAGTATGCAGGATGTGCCGCCGCAGCGGCGTAAAGCTCTTCCTGAAGGGGGACCGGTGCTTTACACCCAAGTGTAGCGTGGAAAAGCGGCCCAGGCACCCGGGACAGCAGTTCCGCAGGCGGCAGAGAGTATCCGACCGCGGTATGCAGCTCCGTGAGAAACAGAAAGCCCGCTATAGCTATGGTATGCTGGAAAGACAGTTCCGAAGAATATTCGCCGAGGCGGAGAGACGGGCGGGGGTAACCGGCGATAACCTGGTCACCCTGCTGGAGAGACGACTGGATAACATCGTGTATCGCCTCGGCTTCTCTGACTCACGTAATCAGGCGCGCCAGCTGGTTCGCCACGGACATATTATGCTCAATGAGCGCCGGACTAATATCCCTTCGGCACTGGTCAAAGAAGGGGACACCATTAGCTGGCGGAAAGAAAGTACCAAATCGGAATATTACAAACAGCTCGTGCTGACAATTGAGTCCAAGACAGTGCCAGGCTGGTTGAGTCTGGATAAGAAAAACCTGGTGGGGCAGATGGTTTCTTTGCCCACACCTGAAGATACTGAGGCCGCGTTTGACAGCAAGACAATCGTGGAATATTACTCGCGATAAAGAGCAAGGAGGTAGGGACTTTTGTCTCGTCTAGTAATCCCGAGAATAGATTGTGCAGAGAGCGAGAACAACTTTGGCCGGTTTACCGCTGAGCCGCTGGAGCGCGGCTTTGGTGTTACCCTTGGTAATGCCCTGCGCCGCGTACTGTTTGGCTATCTCCCCGGTGCGGCGGTCACGCAGGTCAGGGTTGAAGGCATCAGGCATGAATTCACCACCATTCCTCACGCCAAAGAAGATGTCACCGAGTTTTTACTGAACGTCAAGGCGATGCGGATAAAGCCGCTTTCCGGTCAGCCCGGCAAACTTATCCTGGATGTACAGGGTGAAGGCCAGGTTTGCGCCGCGGATATCAAACCATCGACCGACTTTGAAATTACCAATCCGGAGACCAATCTGGTCACACTTGATTCACCGGAGGCCAAACTCTATGTGGAGTTTGATATTGAACTGGGCGAAGGTTACCGAACCGCCGAGTCAAATGATAGCATGCCGGTGGGCACAATACCCGTGGACGCTATCTTCTCTCCGACACGCAATGTCAACTTTACCACCGAGCCGGTTCACGCAGGGCGCGAGACCAGCCACGAGCGACTGATTCTGGAAGTGTGGACCGATGGTACGACAACTCCGGTTGATGCCATCAGCCGCGCGGCCAGCATCCTGGTCGAGCAGCTCAGTCCGTTCGTTGAGTACGTCAAAGTATCTCAGATGAAAGCTGAAGAGCAACTCATTCGCCTTTCCATACCCGATGAAAAATATAATATGCCTGTGGAGCAGTTCGACCTCTCGGTACGGACGATGAACTGCCTCAGGCGTGGCGGCATTGCCACGGTTGGCGAACTCATCAGTAAAAAGTCCAAGGACCTCCTGCAGTTGCGCAACTTCGGCCAGAAATCTTACCGTGAGATAGAGGAGAAACTAGGGGAACTGGGGCTGTCTCTCACGCCGCCGGCCGGACTTATAGATGAAACAGCACCAGAGGAAGCCTCACCAGAAGAGGCAGACAAGACCATAGACAAGTCAGAAGAGACCGAACCACAATCTGGAGAAGCAGAAGATGAGGCATAACGTCGGGGGAAAGAAATTAAGCAGGACGACCGGTCACCGCAAAGCGCTGTACCGTAACCTGGTGACCGACCTGCTCAGACACGAAAAAATCGTTACTACTGAGACCAAGGCGAAAGAAGTACGCGGTCTCGCCGAAAAGATGATTACCCTGGGCAAGGTAAGCGACCTGAGCGCATTTCGTCAGGCACTGTCATTCCTGTATGACAAAGATGTGGCGGACAAGGTTTTTTCCGAGCTGGCCACACGATACGCCGAGCGACCCGGTGGTTACACTCGCATCGTTAAGATAGGTCCCAGACCTGGAGACGGCGCACCCATGGTGCAGCTTTCACTGGTCGAGTGACCACCGTCACTATTACGACAATAAGGGGTTGTCAGCTTGGCAGAATGCACCAAGATGGTACTGATTATGGAATATGACGGCACAAACTACTACGGTTTTCAACTGCAGGCCAATCAGCCCACCGTTCAGGGCGAGATTGAGTCGGCCTTGCTGAAGCTGACCGGAGAAAAGCTCCGCGTGCTGGCGGCCAGCCGCACCGACACCGGCGTTCACGCCCGAGAGCAGGTGGTGAGCTTCCGCACCGTCTCATCACTGCCCGAACACGCCTTTGTTGGTGGACTGAACCACTACCTGCCTGAAGACATTGCCGTGAGAAACGCCTTCAGGGTAAGCGATGCTTGCAACGTCCGCCGCAATGCGGTGAGCCGGGAGTACCACTATCTTATCTTGAATCGTACCGCCCGCTCCCCTATCCAGCATCGCTTTGCCCATCATGTTCCGGGCAGACTGGACACGGCGGCGATGAATGAAGCCTGTCAGCACCTCATTGGTGAGCATGATTTTGTTTCATTCGCCACGGCTCTGGAAAAACGGATAAAGAGCACGGTACGCCGCGTCTATCAGGCTGATGTGATAAAAGACAGCGACCTGATTACTTTCCGCATCATTGCCAGCTCATTTCTGCCCCACCAGGTACGGAATACCGTGGGGGCACTCATCAGGGTTGGGCTGGGAAAGATGACAGTCGACGAATTTCGTAGTATATTAGAAGTAAGGACGCCCGGGCTGGCAGGGCCAACCGCTCCTGCCCACGGGCTGTGCCTGATGCGGGTGAACTATCCACATTCCTGGGAGGAACTGCGCAATTGAAAACCTACAGCACCAAAATCAAAGACGTTGAGCGAAAGTGGCACGTGATTGATGCTTCAGAAAGGATACTGGGCAAGCTGGCCACTGAAGCCGCCACCCTGCTCATGGGCAAACACAAGCCAACTTTCAGCCCCAACCTTGATACCGGCGACCATGTTATCGTAATCAATGCCGAAAAAATACAGGTCACGGGCAACAAGTTGAAGCAAAAGCATTACTACCGGCATTCCGGTTATCCCGGGGGATTCAAGAGCATACCCCTGGGAAAAGCGATGCAGGACAATCCAGCACGAGTCGTTGAGCATGCCGTCAAGGGTATGCTGCCACACACACGACTTGGTGCCCAGATGCTGAAAAAACTGCGGGTCTATCCCGGTGATTCCCATCCACATTCCGCGCAGGCAGCCCAATCAGCCAGCACCGGGGCAAAGACAGGAGAGTAGAGGGTAAGTTAAATGGCAGCAAAACAATCTTATTTTCACGGTACCGGACGGAGAAAGTCGTCCGTAGCTCAGGTAAAAATTACGCCCGGTAACGGTGCTATAATCATCAATGGCGTGCCCTATGAGGAGTTATTCCCCAGCCTGGAACAC
>DASRZK010000067.1:0-2003 GCA_035686505.1 Dehalococcoidales bacterium
ATATCGGAACACTCTACAATGGTATACGGCAACCGCTTTCCGTATCTCCGAGGTAAGTTAGCATGAAAAGGGTATATGTCATCGAAGAAGCCTGCATGGGTTGTGGCCTCTGTGAGGTCTACTGTCGCCTGGAGCATGCATCAGCAAAAGATATGCTCAAGGCGTTGAAAAGAGAATCGCCTCGCTCCGTGTCGCGGGTTCAGGTACAGCGAAGAGCGCCCGTTTCTTTTGCCCTGCAATGCCGTCACTGCGCTGAGCCGTACTGCGTCTACTCCTGCCTGACCGGTGCCCTGCAGTGTGATGCGGAGAGTAGCACGGTGCTGGTGGACACGGACAAGTGCATGGGCTGCTGGACCTGTATCCTGTCATGCCCCTTTGGCGTTATCAGGCGGGATACAGAGCGGGGAGCGATTGCGAAATGCGACCTCTGTTTCTCCAGTGGCACACCGGCGTGCGTCGCCCACTGTCCAAACGAGGCGCTGGTATATACCGAAATCGAGCCTCCAGTTTCCACAGGACAAAAATGTCAGGTACAATAAAGACACTATTTATTTAAATAATTAATTGAGAAATACAAATGATTGCAATAATCGATTATGGCGCCGGTAATCTGCGCAGCGTGGCCAATGCCATCGCCAGGCTGGGCTATCAGCCCAGGATAACCAGTCAGGCCAGGGAGCTGTCTGAAGCACAGGCGGTTATCCTGCCCGGCGTTGGTGCTGCCGGCGATACCATGGAAAGCATGAGAAACCTAGGGCTGGTGGAGCCGATAAAACAGCTTATCGCCGATAACCGGCCTTTCTTCGGCGTCTGCATCGGGCTCCAGGTGCTTTTCACCAGCACTGAGGAAGGCGGCGGGCACGACTGCCTCGGGATTATTGCCGGTCGGGTGAAAAAATTGCCCGCCGGGCTGAAAGTCCCTCACATGGGATGGAACCAGGTAAGTCAGCGCATCAGCCACCCATTATTTGAAGGCATTCCCGATGGGGCGAACTTTTACTTTGTACACAGCTACTACGGTGAGCCAGAGGATAGCTCTCTGGTGGCCGGTGAAACGGAATATGGGGTTACCATGGGCAGCGTTATTGCGCGCGGCAACCTGGTGGCGACGCAGTTTCATCCCGAAAAGAGCGGGGAGTCCGGGCTGAAAATGTATGCCAATTTTCTCCGCCATGCCCTGACCGGTAAAAATCCATAATCAGGAAGAAAGACAAGATGGCAGGCAGTCTGACGGAAACCAAATATCTGATAATCGGCAACTCCGCCGGTGGCATCGGGGCTGCGGAAGCGATACGCGAAGTTGATGAGCAAGGGAGCATAATGATGGTCTCCGATGAGCCCTACCCTGCTTACTCGCGACCGCTCATTTCCGAGCACCTGGCGGAAGGGTGCTCGCTGGAGCGAATGCTGTATCGACCGACTGATTTCTACGAGCGCAATCTTATCAGCACCATACTGGGCCAGAAGGCGAGAAGCCTTGACCTTGCCAATCGCACCCTGGCGCTGGACTCTGGAAGCACGATTTCCTGGCAGAAGCTGCTGCTGGCAACTGGCGGGCTGCCTATTGTTCCGCCCATCAAAGGCTCGGAACGGGAAGGCATCTTTACTTTCACCACATTAGATGATGCCAAAGCTATTGCCCGCTACCTTGATGAAACAGGCCGGGTGGTGGTTATCGGGGGCGGCCTCATCGGTGTCAGCGTAACCGAAGCGCTGGTCAAGCGCGGCGCCAGAGTCACCATCGTTGAGATGAAGGACCGAGTGCTCAACATGATCCTGGATGAAGAGGTGTCTGCCCTTGAGGACAGTGTGCTGCGGCAGGCCGGAGTGGATATTATCACCGGCCATGTCGTTTCCGAAATAAACGGCCGAGGGGAAATAGTGGAGGACATCACCTTTGATAACGGCGACAGGGTTCCCTGCCACATGGTCATAATTGCTATCGGCGTCCGCCCGCGAATTGACCTGGTCAATGGCACCGGGATAAAGGTGAACCGGGGCAT
>DASRZK010000068.1:0-2161 GCA_035686505.1 Dehalococcoidales bacterium
CCTACTACGAATTCTATGGCAAGACGGTAGTGCCGCTGGTTGACCGATACCCGAACCTGATGGTGCTGAGGACCTTCAGCAAGTGGGCGGGGCTGGCCGGGCTGCGGGCGGGATATGGAATTTTCCCACCGGAAATCGCCAGCTACCTGATTAAAATCAAATTGCCTTATAATGTGAATGTCGCTGCCCTGGTAGCGGTGCAGGAGTCACTGGAGGACGTCGGTTACCTGATGGGAAAAGTGAAGGCCATAATCGCCGAACGGGAAAGACTATTTCAGGAGCTAAGAAAAATTGACTGGCTGAAGCCTTTCCCGTCACAGGCCAACTTTATTTTCTGCTCCGTGCAGAAAGGCGACGCTGGCGAGCTGCGACAGAGACTTCAGCAAAAAGGGATACTGGTGCGCTATTTTGACCAGCCACTTTTGCAGAACAGCATACGCATCAGCGTGGGCAGACCGGAGGATACCGATACTCTTGTGAAAGTACTCCAGGAACTGGGGGAGGAAATAAATGGCTAACCGGACGTCTGTAATCAAACGGGAAACGAAGGAAACAAAAATCAGCCTGGAACTCAATCTAGACGGCGGTGGCAGATGGCAGGTCAGCACCGGTATCAAGATGTTTGACCACCTGCTGGCGCAACTGGCGCAGCATGGTATATTCGACCTCACCATTTCCGCCACCGGGAATGACCAGCACCACATTGCCGAGGATGTGGCCATCTGCCTGGGCAAAGCATTTGCCGAAGCGCTGGGGGAGAAGCGAGGCATCGTCCGTATGGCCGACGCCGCGGTGCCGATGGATGACGCCTTGGCCACCGTGGCCCTTGACATCAGCGGCCGGGGTTACACGGTACTCGAATTGCCCTTCAGTGATAATGATATGCGTGGTTTCAACACTGACCTTATTCGCCACTTTCTTGAATCATTTGCCATCGAAGCCAGAATAAACCTCCATGCCCGAATTATTTACGGCACCAACGACCATCACAAGGCGGAAGCGCTGTTCAAGGCGCTGGGTAAGTCTCTGGAAAGAGCGACCAGAATAGACGAGCGGATATGTGGCGAACTGCCAAGTACCAAGGACTTAATGTAGCAGTAGGCAAGAACGGAGTTATAAAATACTCCTGGCAAAAACCCCGGTAGCGAGCCATCGTTTCATACATTTCAAATTGCACTGCTGGCCATCCTTAAATTGCAAATCATACGTGATGTAAACCTTTACCTGGGTAATCCCGATTCTTTGACAGCTCTGGACTTATATATATAAAATACATAGAAGCTCTAGGTATTATTTATCAAAGGAGTTGACAATGCCTTTGCGTCGAGATTACCCGGCTGCTCAAGAGCTCATAAAACTGACCGGCAAGGGCGCTCTTGTTACCGGTGGCGCCGCTGGCATCGGCTACGCTATCGCCTATCGCCTCGCTGAAGCAGGTGCCAAAGTTCTCATCGTTGACGTCAATGGTGAAAAGGCGGTGCAGGCCAGCCAAGAATTTAAAGGCTGCGGGTACTGGGCTGAACCCCTGGTCTGTGATATCACCCGGGGGAAGTCGGTGGAAAATACGGTCAGGGAAGCAGCGGGCATACTGGACAGCATCGATATCCTGGTGAACAACGCCGGCATATACCCAAGAATACCGCTGGCCGAGGTGACGGAAAAAGACTTTGATGACGTGATTTCGGTCAATTTGAAAGGGACACTGCTCTGCAGTCGCGCCGTCGGCCAGAAGATGGTGGCACAGGGGAGAGGGGGTTGCATTATAAACATCGCCTCCATCGAAGCGATACACTCTTCGGGCGACGGGATTTCAGCCTACGCTGCATCGAAGGGCGCAGTGCTGACGCTGACCAAAAGCCTGGCGCGGGAACTGGGCAGGCATGACATAAGAGTGAATGTCATCGTTCCGGGCGCTATTGCCACCGAAGGCATGCGGTCGATTTTTTCCGGTACACCAAACAGGGAAGCAAGGGCACAACTGAAGGCGTTTATGTCCCGCATGCTCCTGGGGAGAATAGGCGAGGCGGATGAAATCGGCCGGGTTGCTTTGTTTCTGGCTTCGGATTTAGCCAGTTATATCACGGGCAGCATGATAGTGGTGGATGGTGGCTACCTGGTTACTTGAACTCAACCAACTGAAGGCCGTTAAGGAGGTCTGGAG
>DASRZK010000069.1:0-3931 GCA_035686505.1 Dehalococcoidales bacterium
GATGGAGGCCAGCCACTTCAGAACGCCGGCGATTATGCTGGCAATGAGTATAACGATGACGAGTATTGTGGCGAAGGCAACCACCCGGGCCAGCATCTCCTGAGGTATGAAGGTGAGCTTATCCGCCAGGGCAACGTAAAAACGCCCGGCCAGAATAACCCCGACAATCACTCCGACGAGTGTGAGCACCGTCTTGATGATGCCGATTTTCAAGCCAGTCAATGCAGCGATACCGATTATCACAATGATTGCGATATCAAGCCAGCTCATAGTTATTTAGTCCTTCGCAAGTGTTGCTTTTTATCCCCTTTTTCTTATTTCAGATTTCACCCTGATTATTATCATTGATAGTGCAGCGCGTCAATGGGGTTGAGGCGGGCGGCTCTCATTGCCGGGTACAGCCCGGAGGCAAGCCCGATAAATAACGATACCGTGAAGGCCAGTATGACGATGTCAGGGGAGACCACTGCTGCCAGCTTGAAGCCACCGATGTCTACCTGTGAAATAGCCCAGGATAGAAGCAAGCCCCCGGTGACGCCAATGCCCCCGCCGGCAAAACCCATCGTTGCCGCCTCGATGAGGAACTGCATCAGGATATCGCGCCGTTTGGCCCCCACCGCTTTACGGATGCCGATTTCCCGCGTCCGCTCCGTGACCGAGACGAGCATGATGTTCATGATGCCGATACTACCTACGAGAAGCGAGATGCTGGCAATGGCGCCCAGAACGATGGAGAATATCCCCGTTACCTGACCGACGATTTCCAGAATCTGCTCCTGGCTAACCACGGCAAAATCGTTTTTATCATCGCCCTTCAGATTGTGCCGCCGGCGCAGGATGGATTCAATTTCCTCGGTTATTCTATCTCTGAGGTCCGGGTTGGTCAGCTGAAAACTGATGGAAGCCACGGCGTCCTCGCCGGCAGCGGTCTGCTGGGGAAATAAACGCGCCTGATAGGTGGTGATGGGCACAATCACTACATCATCAAAGCTGATGCCAAACATCGCGCCGCCTTTAGGCTCAAGTACCCCGAGAACGGTGAAGCGTTGTTTCTTCAGCTTCACCTGCTCACCTACCGCATCATCGTCGCCAAACAGGTCTTTGGCCACCTCACTGCCCAGCACGACCACGTTGGCCCGCTGCGCCACATGGTGGTCGGTAAAAAACTGTCCGGACGCTATCGAATATTTCATAACATCCGGATATACAGGAGTCGCTCCATGAAGTAGTCCCCCCTTGGTTTCACCGCCAGCGGTTACGGTGATGAAATTCTCGTTTACCGGGGCAATATTGTCGATGCCACTGACATTCTCCAGAGCACGGGCGTCATCCATGGTCAGCGTGGGTGCAGCATATACCGGAGACATGGAGAAACCTCCTTCCACCTCTGGATTTACGGGCATTATCGAAAGTATATTGGTACCCAATTCCTCATAAGCAGAGGTAATGGTAGCCTCGGCGCCTCTGGCCACTGACATGAGCGTGATAACCGAACCAACACCAATGACGATGCCGAGCATGGTCAGTGAAGACCGCAGCTTGTTGGCGAATAAAGACCTGATGGCGATGACAATTGAATCTATGAACTTCACTCTTATATCTCCCGCTGCTTTAATTTATGCTAATTACCAGTATCCTTTCGTTTGCGTATCGTTTTACCATTGTTCTTGACTTGTTCATCACTGATAATCCTGCCATCCAGCAGGCGTATTATGCGCTGGGTCTGCGTGGCCACGTCCATTTCATGAGTTACCAGAATCACGGTAATCCCTTCCTGGTGAAGCTGGCAGAAAATGCGGATAATCTCCGTGGTAGCGGAGCTATCCAGGTTACCCGTTGGTTCATCCGCCAGAATGAGAGATGGCTGGTTTACCAGCGCCCGGGCAATGGCCACGCGCTGCTGCTCACCGCCGGACAGTTCGGTGGGCTTATGGTTGGCCCGTGCTCCCAGTCCCACCCGTTCCAGTGCTTCCAGGCTGTGCTTGCGCCGCTGCCCGCCGCCACTGTAGAGGATAGGCAGCTCCACATTGGAAAGGGCTGAGGCGCGGGGTAAAAGGTTGAACGTCTGGAAGACAAAGCCGATTTTCTTGTTTCTCAGCTCGGCGAGCTTGTTATCATTCAGCCGGCTGGCATCCATACCTTCCAGCATATATTTACCCGCGGTTGGTTTATCCAGAAAGCCGATGATATTCATCAGCGTTGATTTACCGGAACCGGAGGCACCAATTATGGCCACCATGTCTCCCTGCTTGATGGTCAGGTCAATTCCCCGGAGAGCGGGAACCTCAATCTTGCCCATCCGGTAAATTTTGGTGATATTCTCAAGCTGTATCATTTAATGCTCCTGGTCACTACAATTTCCAATACCACAGTCAGTATAAACCATGCCCGGTTGACTAACGGCGCTTAAAGCTGGCAAGGATCGTTTCTCCAGCCTTGAGGCCGCTGACAATTTCCGTATCGAAACCATCGCTGATGCCAACTACTACTGCTCTTTCTTCCAGCTCATCGTCGTCAACGAGAACGTTGACTATGGGATTGCCCTCGCTATCTTCGCCGATGGCACGGTCCGGTACCAGCAGGACATCGGTGCGGCTGGCCAGAACGATGTCAGTCTCAGCAGTCATGCCGACCCTCACGCCTGAATCCTCCGGGACATCGAGCTCAATTTTAACTTCGTAGACGATAACCCCGCCGACCTCGAGTGGCACCGGGTAGATGGTAGCAACAACACCGGCGAACTCCTTGTCGGACAGTGCGTCAAGGGTTATAATCACCTCCTGCCCTACCTTCACGTCAGGGATATCGATTTCATCCACTTCCACCACCAGTTTCAGGCTGGTGGGGTCAATCAGCTTTATTATCTGCCTGGGCGACATAGTTGGTGACGGTATCATATCGCCTTCTTCCGCAGTAACACTGGCCACTATACCATCGAAGGGGGCAACGATGGCCGCCTCTTTCAGGTCTTTCTCCGCCTGCTCCAGAGACTGCCTGGCCAGCGCTACTGACTGTTTGGCCTGCCCGACGGCAGCTTTCGCTGCCTCTACCTGCAGCTCCTTTAGGGCGATATCTTCGCTCATTTCATCGAGATTTTTCTGGGCCTGGGCCTCGGCCCGTTCGGCAGCTTCCAGTTGCATACTGGCGATGGCTACTTCCTCGGTATCATAGGTGTTTCTTTTGGCGTCCAGTACTGCCTCCGCTGCGGCCAGTCTTGCCTGGGCGTAGGTTATTGTGGCTTCTGGCAGGTTCTGGTCCAGTGCGTACTGTAGAAATGCCTCGGCATTTTCCACGTCTTTCTTAGCGGTTTCAATAACCGGCCAGGTGTATATGTCGCGGGTTTCATTGAGGTGATGCTTGGCCGACCTCACGTTTATCTGGGCGTTAAATAAAGCCAGCTCCAGCGTGTCCTTCCGGTCCAGAATATTATCCAGATCATATTCGGCGGTTTTCTGGCTCAGCTCTGCCTGGGTGAGTGCAACCTCAACCTGAGTAAGGGCATATTCGGCCTGGTCCCTGGCCAGTTCCAGAGAGGCGGTATCAAGCTCCGCCAGGACTTCACCTTTGGTGGTCTGGTCACCTTCTTCAATATATATCTTGGCGATGCGTCCACCGCTGCCAAAGCTCAGATTTGCATCCTCTGCTGTCTCAATGTTACCGCTGCCGCTGACCGTAACCCTCAGGTTTCCCTTTTCCACTTTAACATACTGTTCTACCGCCCCTTCACCTTCGCCCAGGGGATTACAGGCCGTAACCGTGGTTAAAATGATTAATAGTAATAAAGCGGCGATGATTCGTAGTTTTTTCATGCTATGCCTCCCGAAAATGATACGTAGTATCCTGCCAGCGGCCTCATTTTACCGTTTGGCCAACCTTCTGATGTCCTTTTTCCCATCTTTCCAGCAGGGCAGGGAACTCCCGTTCCAGAAAA
>DASRZK010000070.1:0-6646 GCA_035686505.1 Dehalococcoidales bacterium
TGAAAGGCAAAGTGGCGATTGTTACCGGAGCCGGTTCCGTGCTTCCCGGTATAGGCAACGGCAAAGCGACGGCTATCGTCTTCGCACGGGAAGGCGCCAGGGTAATGGCGGTTGATTATAATCTTAAGGCCGCCGAGGAAACAAAAAAAATGGTTGACCAGGAAGGCGGCGAGTGCATCACCTTCCAGGCCGACGTCTCTCAAGCGAAAGGCTGTCAGAAAATGGTCGAGACCTGCATTCAGAAATTCGGCCGTATTGACATCCTGCACAATAACGTGGGCATCGGGCAGTGGGGTGGTGTTGTTGAGACCGAGGAAGAGACCTGGGACAAGGTGATGACGGTAAATGTGAAGAGCATGTTCCTCACCTGCAAGTATGTCATCCCCCAAATGTTGAAGCAGGGAGGAGGCTCCATCACCAATATCGCCTCAGTAGGCGCCATACGATTCACCCTGCCCAACTGCGCCTACGCATCCTCGAAGTCGGCGATAATCGCCTTAACCACGGACATAGCTCTGGAATATGCCGCCAAAGGCATTCGCTGCAATGTTATCCTCCCCGGGCTGATGAAAACGCCTCAGGCTGAGTACTACAACAAGGATGCCTGGGCGGGGGGCAATATAGAAGAAATGTGGCGCCGCCGCGACGCCATGAGCCCCATGGGCCGGCAGGGTGAAGGCTGGGACACCGCCAATGCTGCCCTCTTTCTTAACTCTGACGAGGCGAAATACATCACCGGAACCACGCTGATGGTTGACGGCGGTATCTCACAGACGATTAGGTCATGGTGACCAAGTTTCATATTTTGGAAAATGGTATTATATAATTAATAGTGGGGTGGTTATAACGGGCTGATATTTTAATCTATTCACTCTCTGACCCCGTTGATTAATTCCAGTTATGGAGAAGGGAGCAGCTATGGCTATTGAAAAGGAAAAAGTGATCTGGATGTTTCGAACCATGGTCCGCATCAGGCGATTTGAGGAACGTGTTTCCCGCGAGTTCGCCGATGGGAATATACCGGGCAGCGTCCATCTCTACATCGGTGAGGAGGCAGTGGCCACCGGGGCAATTGCCCACCTTAAAAAAGAGGACTACATTATGAGCACCCACCGCGGTCACGGGCACCTTATCGCCAAGGGCGGTGAAACCACCAAGATGATGGCGGAACTATTCGCCAAGAAGACCGGCTACTGCCTGGGCAAGGGAGGTTCCATGCACATCGCCGACCTGGATATCGGCATGCTGGGCGCGGCCGGTATCGTTGGCTCGGGAATTCCCATTGCCACCGGGGCCGGACTTTCCGCCAAAATGAGGGGAACCGACCAGGTTACCATCTGCTTCTTCGGCGACGGTGCCTCCAACATCGGCCGCTTCCACGAGGGAATAAACCTGGCCTCCGTCTGGTGCCTGCCGGTCGTCTTTATCTGTGAAAACAACCTGTGGGCGGTTTCCGTGCCCACCAGCATATCTTGTAACGTATCCAACATCGCCGACCGAGCCGTTGGCTATGGCATCCCTGGCGTCGTGGTTGACGGCATGGACGTCACCGCGGTCTATGAGGCGGCCGGGGAGGCGGTGACCAGGGCGAGGAATGGACAGGGTCCGACCCTGATTGAGGCCAAGACGTACCGCTATCGCGGCCACTTCGAGGGAGATTCCGGCACTTACCGCCCCGGAGCAGAGATTAAAAAATGGCTGCAGAAAGACCCCATCAAGAACTTCCAGGAAAAGCTTATCGAGATGAAGGTGCTGACCGCAAAGAAGGCGGAAGATATTGATAAAGAAGCGCTTGCCGAAATGGATGAGGCGGTAAAATTTGCTCAGGAAAGCCCTTTCCCCGAACCGGAAGAGGCTTTGGAAAACGTTTATTCATAGGAGACAGGCATGAGAGAGATAAATATCCGACAGGCGATTGGTGAAGCCCTCGACGAGGAAATGGCCAGAGACCCCGCGGTATTCATCATCGGTGAAGACGTGGGGCCAATGGGCGGCCTGATGGGAGAAATCGGCGGCCTGTATCAGAAATATGGCATAGACAGGGTCAGGGATACCCCCCTCTCCGAGGCAGCCATACTGGGCGCTTCCATCGGCGCGGCCATCACCGGAATGAGGCCGATTGCGCGAATGAGGTTTGCCGACTTCCTGGGTGTGGCCTGGGACGAAATCATGAACCAGATGACAAAGATGAGATATATGTTCGGGGGTAAAATTAAGATGCCCCTTACCATGGACGCCCTCACGGGCGCCGGCCGACGTTCCGCTGCCCAGCACTCCCAAAGCATCGAGGGCATGATGATGTGCATCCCGGGACTGAAAATCGCGCTCCCTTCCACCGCCTATGACGCCAAGGGACTGCTCAAGACCGCCATCAGGGATGATAACCCGGTGATGTTCTTCGAGCACAAGCGGCTCATGTGGGGCGGCCCCACCAGCCAGGTGCCTGATGAAGAATACCTGGTTCCCTTTGGTCAGGCAGAAATCAAGCGAGAAGGCACTGATGTGACCGTGATGGCTACTGCGTACATGGTTACCATGGCGCTCAACGCTGCTGAAAAACTACAGAAGGAAAAAGGCATCAGCCTGGAAGTCATCGACCCGCGCACTATCGTTCCCTTCGATAAAGAAACGATATTGAAATCGGTGAAAAAGACGGGGCGACTGGTCTGTTTCACGGAAGAATGTGAAACGGGTAGCTTTGCCGGACATGTGGCGGCAATAGTGGCTGATGAAGGCTTCGACTACCTTGACGCCCCGATAAAAAGGGTCAACGCGCCGGACACACCGGTACCCTACGGCATCATCATGGAGGACTTCTGGATTCCCAGTGAAGAGAAGCTTATCAAGACAATAAACGAGATACTGTAACCGCTATCCTGATTGCAGCGCAGTCCATAATCACAGTATCTTTTTACGGCTAAATTAAGCGCTATGAAAAAGGGAAGGAATCAGCAAATGATTGTTGTCACCTTCCCTTTCCCTTTGCTGCAGGTATAACATGGTTTGCGCTAATAGCGCAGTCCGTATAATATATATCTAGCACGTTACAGGAGGTATCAAGCTATGGCCCATGATGAAAATCTGATTCAAAAACTGACAGAGAAAGCGAGGATTATCCGCCGGGACGCCGTGGAAATGATAAAAGCCGGCGATGGTGGATGGATAGGTGGCTCGTTTTCACAGGCGGACATTATTGCCGCGCTCATGTTCCACCACATGAAACATGACCCGAAGAATCCACACCGCGAGGACAGGGACCGGCTCATTGTCTCCAAAGCCCACTGCTGTGAGACGGTCTATGCCGCCCTCGGCGAGGCAGGCTACTTCTCCAAAGAGCTTTACCAGTCCTATGGCAAAATGGGCGCCACCCTTCAGGCGCATACGGAGCGGATTGTGCCGGGGATTGAGTATTCCGGCGGCTCGCTGGGAGAGGGGCTGTCCTTTGCCCTGGGTGAAGCGCTGGCGGCGCGCATCGATGCCCCCAGAGATTCGTCCGGCCGCCCCATCCCGCGCTACCGCGCTTTCTGCATCGTTGGAGATGGAGAGAGCAATGAAGGGCAGGTATGGGAGGCGGTCATGGCCTCCGTCCACTACAAGGTGGACAACCTCGTGGCCATCGTCGACCACAATAAGTTCCAGTCCGGTGCTTCAGTCGAGGAAAGAATGAATATGATGCCCTGGGCGGACAAATGGAAAGCTTTCGGGTGGGACACCACCGAGATTGATGGCCACGACTTCGAAGCTATCCTCACCGCCCTGGAAAACGCGGACAAGGTCAAGGGCAAGCCACACGCCATCATCGCCCATACCACCAAATGCAAGGGGGTGCCCTCTTTCGAGAACAAGAACCTGCACTTCTGCAAACTGTCCGATGAAATGTACGCCGAGGCGATGGAAGCGCTCAAGTAGGCCACCCTTCGTCAATAGCAAAAAGACCATAAGGGAGTGAAAGATGAAACGGAATTATGTGCTGGAAACACCTGGCGAAATGAAGGCCATGTACCAGGCCTATAACGAGGAAATGATAGAACTGTCCCGGAAAAACGGCAAAATCGTGCTCCTGTACGGCGACTTCCCCCACGGTGCTGCGGGCGAACTGCTCCAGAAAGAGCACCCCGACCGCATCTACGATGTCGGCATCGCCGAGGCCAACCTCATCACCACCGCCGCTGGTCTGGCGGGGGGCGGCTACCTCCCGTTCACCCACTGCCACAGCATCTTTGCCATTGGCCGGGCGTATAACCAGATACGCCAGAATGTGGCCTTTGATAAATTGAATGTCAAAATCGTCCTCTGCAACTCCGGTATGCTCTTGGCTTTTATGGGCGGTTCGCACCAGATTATCGAGGAAATCGCTGCCATACGCGTCATTCCCAATATGACGCTCGTTTCACCCGCCGACCCCATTTCGACGAAAAAAGCGACCGCGGCGATTGCCAGGCATGTCGGCCCAGTGGCCCTGCGCCTCTCCGGTTCCCCCGTACCTACCATGTATCGTGATGACTTCCCGTTTGAACTGGGGAAGGCCGCGGCGCTAACCGATGGCAGTGATGCCACCATCATTTCCACCGGCATGGTGCTCTCTGATGCGCTGGAAGCGGTTGACACGCTGGAGAAAGAAGGTATCAAGGTACGCCTGCTTGACATGCACACCATCAAGCCGATTGATGAAGAGGCTATCCTCAAAGCCGCCAGAGAGACCGGCGCCATCGTCACGGTGGAAGACAGCAGCATCATCGGTGGGCTGGGCGGGGCGGTAACCGAGGTCGTGGCGGAGAACTCGCCGGTGCCGGTGAAACGGGTCGGTGTGAAAGACCGCTTCGGGCAAGCAGGTACCGTCCCGGAACTGAAAGAGGAATACGAGCTATCAGCCCGGCATATTGCCCAGGCGGTCAGAGAGGTAGTTAAAAAGAAATAGACTGATGCCAGCCTATTACATTCAGTAAAGGGGGAGTAATGAAACAACTCGGTTTCATCGGCCTGGGTAATATGGGTAAAGGCATGGCTTTGAACCTGACCAGGGCGGGGTATCCGCTGACCGTCCATGATATCAGGCCCGAGCCTGTTCAGGAACTGGTGAAAGCCGGCGCTAAAGCAGTCGGTTCCCCACGCGAGGTGGCGCAGAATTCAGAGGTGGTCATCACCATGGTAACCTCATCCCCCCACGTGGAGCAGGTGATGTTCGGCCCCGACGGTGTCCTCGCCGGGATGAAAAAAGGCAACACCATTATCGATATGAGCACCATAGACCCGATTGTGACCCGCAAGGTGGCAGCAACGGCCGCCGAGAAGGGAATCGATATGCTGGATGCGCCGGTGAGCGGTGCCCCACCCAAAGCCGCCGATGGCACCCTCTCCATAATGGTGGGCGGGAAAAAAGAAATCTTCGAACAATGCAAGCCAATTCTTGAGGTCATGGGAGAGAAAATCATTCACGCTGGCCATGTGGGCATGGGGGAGGTGGTCAAGCTGGCCAACAACCTGGCCGCAGCCATCAATGGCGTCGGCGTTTTTGAGGCATTCCTGTTCGGTGTCAAGCTTGGTGCCGACCCCAAGGTTCTCTACGAGGTGATGAGTGCCAGTTCCGGAAACAGCTGGGTGCTGCAGACAAGAGTACCCTACCCCGACGTTATCCCTCAGAGCCCGGCCAACGAGGACTTTGCCCCCGGCTTTACCACCGACCTGATGGCCAAAGACCTGGGACTTATTCTTTCCGCCGCCGGGGCAACCAAAACCCCGCTGCTGGCCGGCAGCCTGACCCGGCAGCTGATTGAGGCAGCCCAAGCCGCAGGTTATGGGAGCAAGGACTGGTCCGTGGTCGCCAAGGTAATACAGCAGCTGGCTGGAGAAGAGGCCTGATAAGGAAACGCCAAAATGTCAGTATTGATTACCGGAGGCACCGGCGGCATCGGCTCCGGTCTGGCGCGTGAACTAATCGCCAGAGGTAAGGATGTGGTTCTCTTTGATATCGCTCCGCAAACGCAGCGCCTGGCCGATGTCAAAGACAAAGTGAAGATAGTCCAGGGCGACCTCAAGGTGTTCTCCGAGGTGCTGAACGCCGTCAGGGATAACAACATTGACGAAATCTTTCATCACGGCGGGATGATGAGCATTCCCTCCGACCTCAATCCCTGGGCAGCGTTCCAGGTTAACGTTACGGGTTCCATGCACGTACTGGAGGCAGCCAGGCTGTTCGGTGTCAGGAAGTTCATCTTTGCCAGCACGGACGCTACTTATGGACTCGGCACCGGTCAGGTTATCGATGACGCTACGCTGCAGCGACCGATTACCATGTATGGCACCGGCAAACTGTACATCGAGCTTCTGGGCAGATTTTACCGTCGCAAATTCGGACTGGACTTTCGCACCGTCCGCTATTGCATGGTGATGCGTCCCGGCGCCAAAATACGCTCCCTGCCGGTGTTTATGCTCTGGATGGTCGAGAATGCCGCGCTGGGCCAGCCCTTCGAATGCTTTGCCGCCGAAAATGTCGCCGTACCTGTTATTTACTACAAGGACGCCGTCCGCGCTACCATAATGCTCTACGAAGCGCCAGCAGAGAAGATAAAAACAATCTGCTATAACCTGGCTGGAATCTCGCCGACACCCACCGCCGGTGCCCTGGAGAAAGCGATTAAGAAATTTA
>DASRZK010000071.1:0-2428 GCA_035686505.1 Dehalococcoidales bacterium
CGCCAACGGCACAGGTCATAGCCAGCACGCAATCGGCCTCTTTTATCCGCCCCGCCTCCTCCTCCAGCGCATACTTGGTCAGCTCATCGCAGGCGGTGGGAATTATCATCCAGCCGGTAACCTTTTTGCCACTGTCTTCGATTTTTTTCTTCATCTCCAGAATCTCAGACTTTCCGCCGGTGTGGCACATGGTGGCACAGGTGCCACAGCCGATGATGTACACCTTGCGGCACTTAGCAAGATAACCCATAACTTCTTCTATCGGTTTCCTGCTGGTAATCGTCTTCATCCTTGTCCCTCCTTACCTGGCGACCCGCTTCTCGTACTCGTCACGGAAGTACTGCAGGCTGTCCATCACCGCATTTGGCGCCGCCTGCCCGAGACCGCACAGCGAAGAAAGCATCATGGCATCGGACAGGGCCTCCAGATTCTGCAGTTCTCTCAGCGAGCCTTCATTCCTATGAAATGTATCCAGTACCTCCACCATCACTTCGGTTCCCTGCCGACAGGGTGTGCACTTGCCGCAGGACTCCTCGGCCAGAAACTCCATGGTACGGTGAATAATATCGATTACATCACGGCTCCGGTCGTAGACGGTGACGGCACCCGCTCCCAGCACTGCCTCAAAGGCGAGGGGAGTATCTAATTTGTCGTATGGTAATATCCTACCTGTAGCACCGCCGATTTGAACCAGCTTGATGTTTTTCGCCATCGCCAGCTCCTCGACGAGCTCACGCAGCGGGCTGCCCAGCACCACTTCATACACGCCGGGTTTATCCACATCGCCGCTGATGGAAAAGACCTTGGTGCCCTTGCTCCGCTCCGTGCCCATCTGGCTGAACCAGTCGGCGCCGTTCAGGACAATCTGCGGGATATTCATCAGCGTTTCCACATTATTGATAATGGTCGGTTTGCCCCAGAGGCCGGAGGTGGTGGGGAAGGGAGGACGGTAGCGGGCTTCTCCCCTTTTCCCCTCGATGGAGTCCATTAGCGCCGACTCCTCGCCGCAGATGTAGGCACCAGCACCTTCTCGCATCTCCAGGTTAAAACCATTTAAATACCCTTTTTGCTTTACCTGATTGAGGGCATTCTGCAAATGGTCGAGGAGATAGTGGTATTCGGCACGGAGATATATATAGCCCTGCTTCGACCCTATGGCCTGGCCGGCAATGATTATCCCTTCAATAAGCGTGAATGGGTCTTTCTCCAGGATGTAACGATCCTTGAACGTGCCCACCTCGCCTTCATCGGCGTTGCAGATAACGTATTTGGCATCGCCGGGCGCGGTGCGGGCGCCCTCCCATTTTATGCCGCAGGGAAAGCCAGCCCCGCCCCGACCCCTCAACCCGGAAGCTTTTATTTCTCCGGTTATCTGCTCCGGCGTCATTTCACCGCGGGCTTTGTCCAGAGCTTTGAAGCCGCCTGTTTCCAGGTAGCTATCAATCCGCTTCGGGTCAATGACATCGCAGTTTTTCAGCACCACTCGCTGCTGCGGCACGAACTCGCCTCCTAACTACCGGTATGATTCCAGGGTTTGCTTTATTTTCTGCGGGGTCAGGTCAACGTGAGCATCGTGATTTATCAGCATGGCCGGGGCATGGTCGCAGAGGCCAATGCAGTTGGTCAGCTCGAATGAGAAACGTTTATCAGCCGTCGTCTCACCGGGAACAATCCCGAGCTCCTTCTCCACCGCCTTCATTATCACTTCTGCGTTCTTGAGGTAGCAGGGCAGGCTCTTACAGACCCGGATGACGTTCCTGCCCAGCGGTTTCGTGGAAAGAAATGAATAAAAGCTGGCGACGCCGTAGACCTCATGAACCGGGATAGCCAGCGATTTTGCCAGCTCGGCGATAGCCTCTTCGGGCACATGCCCATACCGGCGCTGTGTTTCTTTCAAGCGCTCCACCAGGTCAGACCGGTTTCCGGGCGGCGTTATGACTCCTTTTCCAGCCATATTGCTATCTCCGATGGCTCAGCCTTTGATAAAAAGCGCTTTATTTGCCCTCTCTTCTCCCGCTTTCCTCACCTTTCTCAGCGCCCCCGATGGGCATATCTCAATACAGGCATCACAATCGTCGCAGACCTGACTGCTCAGGGGCTGGTCAAAGCCGTAAATTACCTTGCTGTCAAAACCGCGATACGCCAAGCTGAAAAGCGGCGCGCCACTTTCATTTTTGCAGGCTATA
This sequence comes from Dehalococcoidales bacterium, assembly GCA_035686505.1. Taxonomy (GTDB): domain Bacteria; phylum Chloroflexota; class Dehalococcoidia; order Dehalococcoidales; family RBG-16-60-22; genus E44-bin89. The sequence continues at coordinate 2,187 of DASRZK010000071.1, forward strand.
ACGCACCGCCGGCACTGCACGCACTTGGACATATCGCGTATCATCTTGCTGTTCTCATCCTCGACGGGATAGTAGTGCCTCCGTGCCCTGAAGCGGGGCAGGCCCACTTCTAGGTCGGCGGCAATCCGTCGTAGCTCGCAGATATTGGCCTTGTCGCAGATAAGGCAGGCATCAGGGTGACTGGCCAGCATCAGCTCGACCAGTACTCTACGCGTGGCAATCACTTTGGGCGAGTGGGTTTG
>DASRZK010000072.1:0-2196 GCA_035686505.1 Dehalococcoidales bacterium
AGGATAACTAACGGAAGGGAGAGTGAACGTGCCCGCATCAAAGACAAAAGAACAAACGGGGATGGCACATTTTATCGAAGCGGAAATCAAGGCTTTTGCCAGCACCAGTCCCCTAAATCGCATGCCTACGTCAGACAATGATTTTATCTTTGACGAACCACTGGTGCATTTCGCTGATGGTGATGACCCTATCTTCCTTGAATACAAGACCATTATTGGCGCCAGCCACCTCACTCCGCGCGAGGCACTGGCCAAAGCCTTTAACAAAAGCCCTGAAGATATGCCAGCGCGTCTTTCGGTCATCAGCTGGATTCTACCGATTACGAGTAAGACGCGGGAATCCAATCGACAGCAGGCACGAACCCCTTCCCGCTGGTGGTCATACACCCGCTGGTATGGCGAGAAGTTCAACGAGGCAATGCGAGAACACGTGGTGAAACTCCTCACCGAAAAGGGATATCTGGCAGCAGCACCAATGCTGCAACCCTACTTTCAAACTGAAGTCAATGAGAAGGGGCGTTACTCAAACTGGTCGGAGCGGCACATCGCTTATGCTGCGGGACTGGGTACCTTCAGCCTTTCCGACGGGTTCATCACCGAACGCGGTATCGCCCACCGCTGTGGAAGCGTGGTGACCGACCTGGTGCTGCCAGCCAGTCCCAGAACCGCCGAAAGTCCTTACTCAAATTGCCTCTTTTATGTCAACCAGAAATGCCGTGCCTGTATTCCCCGCTGCCCCGCCGAAGCGATTACGGAGAGCGGCCACAATAAAATAAAATGCGAAAAATACCAGCATGAAGATATTGGTTATCTGCGGGAAGAGTACAGGGTAGAGGTATGGGGGTGCGGCCTCTGCCAGACAGAAGTGCCGTGTGAGTTCAGAAACCCGGCGGGGAAACTAAAGATTTAGCTATTTTCCCCACACCACGTCTCCCCTAATCTCCACCAGCTTTACTGGCACTAGCTTATTGGTTAAATCTTCACTGCTCTCAGTATAGACCTTGATGTAGTTAGCGGTAAGGCCAGACCAGATGCCGTCAGACTGCTTCTCCCATAATACGGGCATAGTCTTACCTAAGAATCTTTGGTGGAAGTTATGGGCGCTTTCCTCAGCCAGTGCCAGCATCTTCTGGCTGCGCTGCCTCTTAACCTTATCCGCTACCTGATGGGGCATACGGGCAGCCTCTGTTTCCTGACGTGGTGAGTAGGGAAAAACATGAATGCGGGCAAATGCCATCTGCCGATAAAAATTATAGCTCTGCTGAAACTCCGCCTCAGTTTCACCGGGGAAGCCAACGATGACATCGGTGGTGATGGCGGCTTCAGGCACTGCCTCCCGAATCAGGGAAACGGCCCGCTGATAGTCAGCAGTAGTATAGCGTCGCTTCATCCGACCGAGCACAGTATCACTACCGCTCTGGAGGGAAAGGTGAAAATGCGGGCAGAGTCGGCTATCACGCCATAATCCGAGAAGTTCAAGGGAGATTTCCTGGGGCTGGAGTGAGGAAAGCCTTAGCCTGGTAACATCAGTTTCAGCCAAAATGCTTTTCAGTAGCCCACCTAGATTGACCTTATTATCATGATACGAACCAATTTCAGTCCCGGTCAGCACCACCTCCTGGGCACCTTCAATCACTCGCTGCCTGATTTCGGCAATAATCCTGTCAACGGTCACACTTTCTTCTCTTCTCCGCACCAAGGGTACAATGCAGTAAGTACAGAGACTATGGCAGCCATCCTGAACCTTGATGCAGGCACGAGTCCGACAGCTATTATAATGGCAGCCTGTTTGAATAGAGAGCGGGGGGTTCAAGAAACCAGATTCCTGCAACCGCCGCAGCAGACGTGATTTTTCTTCATTACCCAAGACGAGGTCAACCCCGTCAATCTGCGCCAGTTCCTGAGGCGACCGCTCCGCATAGCAGCCAATCGCCACCAGTCGGGCACCGGGGTTCTGGCGATGAGCCAAGCGGAGCAAGTGGCGGGACTTGCGGTCGGCAATATGGGTCACGGTGCAGGTATTCAGAACGTAGACATCAGCCTTCTCCACCGATGGTACCAGTTCATACCCTGCCTCAGCCAATTGCCTGGCGAAAAGCTCGGTTTCCGCTTGATTGAGCTTACAGCCCAAGCTATCCAAAGCTACCTTTATGCTTTTATTCACCTTACACCTGCAGACTCATAATCGATATTGTT
>DASRZK010000073.1:0-5294 GCA_035686505.1 Dehalococcoidales bacterium
ATCCATTCCCCACCCTGCCGTCTGCAGCAGGCTGGCGGTCTTACCCAGAAGGCGGCCCTTTGGTAGGGCTATCTTGACGTCCACTCTTTTCCTCGATTATGGCCAGTACCTCGTCAGGGGTCTGCGCCTCAGTCTGGCCCGACTCAACTTTATACCGCAGTACGTATTTTGGCGGCTTGCCTCGTATATCCACTAACCAGCGTATATCTGCCGGCTCCCTGTCCCCCAGGTCAAACTCCGCCGTATGACCGGCATCGCGGAGACGACTGGCGACGCCGAAAGCTTCCTTTATCCCCTCATTCCCTTCCGTCCTTACCAGCACTGATTGTCCGCCAGGCTTCCTCAATGCCTCCCCCTCTATCAAATTCATAAGACGGTCGATGTAGAGAGCAAAGCCCGAGGCGGGAATATCACCGCCGCCCATTGCCGGAATAAGAGCGTCATACCGTCCGCCACCACCTATCTTCTCTTTGCCGATATAGAGCTGAAAAATGATGCCGGTGTAGTATTCAAAGGCGGCGCCGGAGGCGATGTCTATCTGATACTTGCAGCCGAGGTTCTCCAAGATACTGACAACTTCGATAAAGTTGCTCAAATATGGTTCGAACTCCGGCAGGCTTCGTGCCGAAATCGCCTTCAGATTTTTTAAAAAGCCCGCGGAATGCCCTTTCAAACTGAGCAGCGGTAACAGTATGCCATCCAGTTCCGGTTTTTCGGTTCGTAATCCAGCCAGTGCTCTGGCGTCTCCATCAAGAATCCGGTCGAAAATCTTCGCCTGTTCTTCGAGGCTCAGCCCGAGCCGTTCCAGCAGTGCTTTGATCAGGCCGGCATGGGATAGCCGGAGCGTCACGTTTTTCAGTTTTAGATTGTTCAGAATCTCCAGGGCAAGAAGAATAAGCTCAGCATCGCTGGCCGGCGTATTCACGCCGATAAGCTCGGTGCCGCACTGCCAGCGCTCCCGTGTCTTCTTGCCCGTCTCCTCAAAAATAAAGGTGTTGGCCACATAAAAAAGCCTGGCCAGCCCTTTGTCCGCCATGGTATCAATATAGAGCCGGGCAATAGGGATGGTGCCATCAGGTCGCAGGACCACTCTCTCCCCACTCCATCCATCCCAGTCAAGGAAGGAATACACCCTTCCCAGCATGCTTGGCGTAAGTGTCCCGGCGGAGGTAAACAGATGGAGGTACTCAATGGTCGGCGTGCGCACCTCCTGGTAGCCCCACTTGAGACATCTGTCCCGGAAAACTGCCTCAATAAGGCGGAACCGGGCCATCTCATCGGGAGACAGGTCGCGGGTACCTTTACATCTTTGAACTCTCATGGTTGACTCTTAATCGTAGTTCGTAAATTCTACACCAATTCGACGGGCCTATTCAACATTGGACACTGTAGTGAACTTCCCCGCTATTTCATTTGTGTTCCATCTATTGTATAGTAGTATATAGTACTTTTTTATTTATTACGGCATCAAGGATATCAATGCCCCGAATTACACGCATACTGCTTATTTTAATAGGGCTGCTGCTGGCCGTTTCGATTGCTGCCCGTGCCCAGACGGGGGGTTCCAGGGTTGACGTGCTCACCGTGAAGGGCACCATTAACCCGGTCCTGACCGACTATATCAGCCGTGGCATTGAGCAGGCAGAAGAGACCGGAGCCAGCGCGGTTATCATTCAGATGGACACTCCCGGTGGGCTGGACACCGCTATGCGTGACATTATCCAGAGCATTATCAACGCCAGGGTACCGGTGGTCGTTTACGTGTCTCCCGCCGGAGCCCGTGCCGCCTCGGCTGGTGCCTACATTACCCTTGCTGCCCACGTCGCGGTCATGGCGCCGAACACGGCCATTGGCGCGGCTACACCAGTGTCGCTCGGCGGCGATGGCGAAGCACAGATGTCCGAGGAAATGAAGCATAAGATTATCAATGACGCCATCGCCTACATCAAAGACCTTGCCTCAAGACACGGACGCAATGCGGAATGGGCGGAGAAAGCCGTCCGCGATGGTGTCTCCGCCACTTCACAGGAAGCGCTGCAACTGAACGTCGTCGATATGGTTGTCTCCGACCTTGATACCCTGTTATCCCAACTCGATGGGCGTCAGGTCACCCTCATTGATGGCCGTGAAGTTATCCTGGATACACAGGATGCCACCATCAACCATGTTAAGATGAAGCTTATTGAGGATTTCCTCTATACCATCGCCGACCCGAATATTGCCTATTTATTGCTCAGCCTGGCAATGCTGGGCATTATGGTTGAAATTTTCAACCCCGGACTTATCTTCCCCGGGGTGGTCGGTGCCATCAGCCTGCTGCTGGCCTTTTTCTCACTGGGCGTGCTCCCGGTCAACTGGGCCGGGGTCCTGCTCATTGCTCTGGCTTTCGGCCTCTTTATCGGTGAGGTGTTGACGACTACTTTTGGTCTTTTTACTGCCGGAGGTATCGTTTCGCTGGTCATCGGCTCGCTCATCTTATTTAAAGGGGCCGACCCACTGTTCCAGGTAGACCTGTGGCTCATCGCCGCCGTTACCATTGTTATCGCCGCCGTCTTCGCCTTCGTGATTAACCGGGCGATACATGCGCACCGCAAGCAGGCTGCCACGGGGCGAGAAGAGCTGATTGGCAAGCGTGCCATCGTGAAGGTGGCACTCGACCCCGAAGGCACCGTCTTTTATAAAGGAGAGCTCTGGTCAGCCATATCGGAGAAAGATAGTATCGAGCCTGGCGAGGAAGTGATTATCACCGCTATTGACGGCCTGATACTACACGTTGCAAGGAGACAGTAAAAAATGAGCATACCATATATACAGATAGACCTCTGGCTGATAATCCTGGTCATCGTGGCGGTGGTGGCGTTCGTTGCCTTTGCCACCATTTACGGCATTCGTGCTCACCGTCTGCAGGTATCCGCGGGACGAGAAGAACTGATTGGCAAGGTCGCTGAAGTGGCCACTGCTTTAGAGCCTAAAGGGATGGTTCGCATTTACGGTGAACAGTGGGCAGCAATACTGGAAAAAGGAAATGCCAAGCCCGGGGAGGAGGTGCTTATTACCAAGGTCGAAGGCCTAAAACTGAGAGTTACCAAGCAAGAATAAAGGAGGTGATTAAGTGAATATAATCGTTATCGTTATCATTGCTTTCGCGGTGTTGCTCGTTCTCTCCATGGCGATAAAAATCGTCACCGAGTATGAAAGAGGCGTTATTTTCCGGCTGGGTCGGCTGATTGGCGCCAAAGGTCCGGGGCTTTTTCTCATCATCCCCTTCATTGACCGGATGTTCAAGGTTGACCTCCGCGTGGTCACCATGGATGTCCCGTCGCAGGAAGTCATCACCAAGGACAATGTAACTGTCAGGGTAAATGCCGTGGTCTACTTCCGGGTAGTTGACCCGGAGGCTTCGGTAGTCAAGGTACTTGACCATATCCGGGCCACTTCCCAGATTTCACAGACAACGCTGCGCAATGTCCTGGGGCAGTCCGAACTTGATGAGCTGCTGTCGCAGAGAGAGAAGCTCAACCAGATGCTGCAAAAAATCATTGACGAGCATACTGACCCGTGGGGCGTCAAAGTCAGCACTGTGGAAATCAAGGAAGTCGAGCTTGCCGAAGAGATGAAGCGGTCCATGGCTGCCCAGGCTGAGGCGGAAAGAGCAAGACGAGCCAAGATAATTCACGCCGAGGGTGAGCTTCAGGCGTCAGAGAAACTGGCCCAGGCGGCACATGTTATCGGCAGAGAGCCAACGGCAATTCAGCTTCGTTTTCTCTCCACGCTTAGCGAGATAGCCAGTGAGAAGAATAGCACCATACTCTTCCCGATGCCAATAGAGTTCCTGAGAGCATTCGGTCGTTCTTCCCCAAGTACAAAAGAAGAATCAAAATAGTAGAGAAAAAACGGAAGTCAGATCTATCAGCCTAACGTCGCCGGGGAGCCCGAACGGTGTCACGCAGGGTAACATCCCCGGCGACAACGTGGCTTACAGAGCCATCGTCATGCCTCAATACAAGGCTTCCATCCCTCTCGACGGCCTCGGCCACGCCTACAAGCGTTTTTTCGCCTTCGACCACCTGAACTCTTCTGCCCAGTGTTATGAGACGGTTACGCCACTCCTGATAGATTAGTTCCCCATCCCCCAGAGACAGGTACAGCTTTTCCATCTCAACGAGCAGGCGGCGGATAATTTCCACACGCGAAATATTTTTTCCCAGTTCATCGGAAAGGCTGGTGGCCGTAGCGGCTATCTCCGGAAAATCCCTCATCCTGATATTGGCGTTAATGCCAATGCCAATAATGGCCCACGCCACTTTATCACCCTGCAGTTCGTTTTCAATCAGGGTGCCGCAGACTTTCTTGCCTTCAATAAGGACGTCATTGGGCCATTTGAGCTGCGCTTTAAGCCCGGCAGTCGCCTCAATGCTTCGCGCCACCGCTACTGAGGTGAGCATAATGAGATAAGGGAGTTGAGATATAGCCGGGTAGAGAACCACAGAAAGCGAGATGCTTCCCCTTGGCGATAACCAGACACGCTTTACCCGGCCCCTCCCCGCCATTTGCTCTTCGGTGATGACCACGGTCCCTTCCGCAGCCGCTCGCCTGGCTTCCTGCCTGGCCGCTTCCATGGTTGAACCATGACTGAGGAAATGAATAACTCTCTGGCCGATAAAACGGGTTTCCAATCCGTCTGTTATCAGCTCCGGCGATATAAAATCCGTCATTTTCATATCCTTCCCGCACCGCTGAATAAATAAGCCATCGTTAGATAATATATCAAAATAATATATCTCTACAATCCAGTCTGGCGATGTTGACAAACAAATAGCGCTATGATATTATTAAGCTTGCGCTTTGAGAGCGCTGTAAGCACTTTAACAACTGGATAGCGGAAGGAAGTTCAAGCCAAATAAGACAAAAATTGGCCGGAGAGTTTGATCCCGGCTCAGGATAAACGCTGGCGGCGTGCTTAATGCATGCAAGTCGAACGGTCCTTCGGGACAGTGGCGAACGGGTGAGTAACACGTAAGTAACCTGCCCCTAAGTGGGGGATAACTTCGGGAAACCGGAGCTAATACCGCATGTGGTGGCCCTTCCCCGGAAGGGTCATTAAAGCCTTCGGGCGCTTGGGGAGGGGCTTGTGTCCGATTAGCTTGTTGGTGAGGTAACGGCCCACCAAGGCAATGATCGGTAGCTGGTCTGAGAGGATGGTCAGCCACACTGGGACTGAGACACGGCCCAGACTCCTACGGGAGGCAGCAGCAAGGAATATTGTGCAATGGGCGAAAGCCTGACACAGCGAC
>DASRZK010000074.1:0-2580 GCA_035686505.1 Dehalococcoidales bacterium
GTGCTGCCGGTGACCACGCCGGGGGTATTACTGACTCTTATTCCTCTCTGCGTGGCAGCCTCAACATCTATGTTGTTATATCCTACGCTCACATTGGCGATAACTTTAAGCTTCGGCGCCGCGTCCATAGCCGGCCCGTCAATTGGGTCACCTCCCCATTGCAGAATGCCGTCAACATCGGCGATACGCCGGATAAACTCTTCACGCGGTATACTATCTTCTATCTCCCAAGCATCAACCTCGGCATATTTTGAGAGCAACTCAACAGCTTCCTGAGCCACCGTTCTGGTAATGAAGACCTTGGGCATTATTGCCTCCTTAATCGGTATCATCGCAGTGATAGCGATTCATTTCAAATGTGCTTTTATCATATCTGATAGCTATCAAGATTGTCCAGCATCCGCAGCTCCGATTGCTTGACTAATGTACGGGAGGACAGTAGACTAGTCTGGATTCGAAGTACACGGTGGTATAATGAAAATCATTGGCCTGACCGGCGGCTACGGCAGCGGTAAAAGTACAGTGGCAAAGTTCTTGGCCGAGCTAGGAGCGGCCGTAATTGATGCCGATGAAGTGGGGCACGAGGTCTTCAAGCCCGGCACCGAAGCCTGGCGGGAAGTGGTTGGCACCTTCGGCCAGGCGATTATCAGTTTTGATGGGAGCATCGACCGCCAAAAGCTGGGCAAAATCGTTTTCCGCGACCTTGATGCCAGAGCCAGGTTGAATATGATAATGCATCCCCGGATATACGAGCGGGTAAAAGCCCTGATTGAGGAATACCGACAAAAGGGTTTTGCTGTCGTCGTCGTTGAAGCGCCATTGCTCCTGGAGGCGGGATGGAAGCCCATGGTTGATGAGGTATGGATGACGAGCGCCCCGCCAGCAACTATAATCAAGCGACTCAAAGAGCAAAAGGACATATCTGAGACTGAATCACTGGCTCGCATCCATGCTCAGCTGACCGATGAGGAAAGAACCGAGCAGGCGGATGTGGTCATCGCCACTGATTACTCTTTTGACGAGTTAAAGGAAGAGATCAGGGCGCTGTGGCAACAGCTGCGCTCCCGCATTTGACACTCAAACAGGGTAACTGGTATAATAATTCGGTTTTCGTACTTGGAGGTTTATCATTTACGCGATAATTGAAACCGGCGGGAAACAGTATAGGGTATCTCCCGGCCAGACCATAGAAGTGGAACGGCTGGACGTGACCGAAGGCACCAGCGTGGAGCTGGAGAAGGTCCTGTGCATCGCCGATGGCGATAAGGTAACGCTGGGCACGCCAGTGGTCGAGGGAGCCAGGGTAATTGCCACCTCACAGGGAAATGGACGGGGTGATAAGATCGTTGTCTTCAGATATAAGCCGAAAGTCCGGTACAGTATTAAAACGGGGCACCGACAGCTTAATACCAGACTGGTCATTGACAAAATAGTCGGTCCGGGATTGGCTCAGGAAGAGCCGGCGAAGAAACCCCGCCGCCGCAGAAAAGGAGTAACCGAAGATGGCGCATAAGAAAGGGGGCGGCTCCAGCCGCAACGGGCGAGACAGCCAGCCCAAGCGACTAGGCGTGAAACGTTACGCCGGGCAAGCAGTTAATGCCGGTACCATTCTGGTCAGGCAACGGGGTACGCATATATTCCCTGGCAACAACGTCGGAGTTGGCCGGGACCATACCCTTTTTGCCCTCATTACTGGTGTGGTTAAATATGAGCCGGCCAGTAATAATCGAAGGAAGGTCAGCTTTTACGCGAGCTAGCAGCTATGAAAGAGAAAATTCATCCCAAATATTTCCATGATGCCAGAGTCGTCTGCTCCTGTGGCAATACTTTTACCACCGGTTCCACCAGAAAGGAACTGAAAGTCGAGGTATGCAGCCAGTGCCACCCGTTTTATACCGGAGAGAGGCGTGTCCTTGATGCCACAGGTAGAGTGGAGCGTTTCAAGAAGCGCTACAATGTGAAAGACTAACCCGGTTATGGCTCAAAAATAGGGAGCGGGATTTAATACACCGCTCCTTTTTCTTTATCGAAGCACGCTAATGAAGACGAAATTCCATTACGGAGGCCAGGCAGTCATCGAAGGAGTGATGATACGGGGCCGAAAGGCGGTGGTTACCGCTGTGCGACGCCCGAATGGTGAAGTGATTGCCGACAACCGCCCCTTACCTTCAGTCTATACAGGCTGGATGCGGAAAACGCCATTGTTCAGAGGCGTCATCGTCATCATTGAAGCGATGGTGCTGGGCATAAGCAGCCTTCTTTATTCCGCTAATGTGTCATTAGAAGAAGAGGAAGAAGAACTCACAGGGAAGTCGGTATGGCTGATGATCGCGGTCGCCGTTTTACTGGCTGTTGTCCTGTTTCTAATCATCCCACTTTTCCTGACTAGGCTGCTTAACCCGTACATCGCCTCGTCGCTGGTATTTCACCTGATCGAAGGCGCCATAAGGCTGGTCATTTTCATTGCCTATCTGAAACTGGTGGGGTTGCTGCCGGACCTCAGGCGCGTTTTCACCTATCACGGCGCCGAGCACAAAGCAGTGAATGCCTATGAACACGGCGTGCCGCTGGAAGCTGACG
>DASRZK010000075.1:0-3159 GCA_035686505.1 Dehalococcoidales bacterium
CAGACCTCCATGGAGTAAAATCCGGCTTTGTTCATCTCTTCCGCAATTGGCAGCATATCCTCGGTCCGCATGCGGGTGGCATAGTTGGACTGATGCCCATCGCGCAAAGTCAAATCGGTGATTTTCAGAGGGTTCTTATCCGGCATACCCTTCATTATGTTCGGTCCTCCTTAAACAAGCCATACTATCCTTAATTCCTCACCTATTTTACAACGTCCGTTTATGGTTGGCAAAAAGTACGGTCGGGTATACGTGCGGATGTCATTTTACAAACGCGATGGCTATAGCGTAGAATGCCTGATGGACGTGATGTGGGGCCTATTCCACTGAGGAGGCTTTTTCTGATACCTGCTGACCCGCACAGACCGGATGCCTCGAGCACCAGGCGACCATTGTTTTACGGTTGGGTCATCGTTGGTGCCTGCCTCGTTATCTTGGCGATGCACACCGGGCTGCTGTACAGCTACGGCGTCTTCTTCAAGCATCTAATTGCCGACTTTGGCTGGAGTCGCGGCGCCACCTCAGGGGTTTATTCGCTGTTTATGGTCTCCCATGGCGCCCTTGCCATCGCTACGGGGTGGTTGGCGGACAGGTTCGGCCCCGCCCGGGTAATGGCAGCCTGTGCTTTCATCGGTGGACTGGGGCTGGCGCTGACCAGCCAGATCAATTCTTTGTGGCAGCTTTACCTGACCTATGGCATTATCTTTGGCGTGGGAGAAAGCGCTGGTTTTACCATCACCACGTCAACCACCGCCCGCTGGTTTACCAAGCGCCGTGGACTGGCTCTGGGCATTGTCGCCAGTGGTTCTGGCCTGGGCACTATGATTATGGCGCCGGCAGCCGAGCGCCTCATCACAACCTTCGGCTGGTCAACAGCATATCTGGTTCTGGCCGTAGCGGGCTGGGCGATTATGATTCCAAGCGCGCTTTTGCTGCGGCGTGACCCTGCCGAGAAAGGGCTTCGACCTTATGGTTCGGAAGAAGCTGTGATAGGAGTGGCTAGCGTAGGGCGGAGAGAAGGGAAAGCTGCCGAAACAGGAATCGCTCTGAGGGCGGCGGCGCTGTATAAACCGCTGTGGATGCTCTTTGCTATCTTTTTTACGTTCAGTGTATGCCTCCAGATGGTAATGGTGCACCTGGTGAATTACGCTACTGATATAGGTATTACCTCGCTGATTGCGGCCACTTTCATCAGTATTATTGGCATTGGCAGTTTTATCGGCCGGCTGCTCATGGGTACCGCCTCCGACCGCATTGGCGCCAGTAACGCCTTGCTGACCTGTTGCATTATAATGACGGTTACTCTTATCTTTCTCATCTTTGCCCGGGAGATGTGGATGTTTTACCTGTTCGCCATAATCTTTGGTTTTGCCTATGGTGGGGAAGTGCCACAGATGCCGGTCCTGGTCGGGCGTTTTTTCGGGATGCGTGCGGTGGCTGCCCTGGTCGGGGTGACCGTTTTCGGTGCCACCATCGGAGGCGCCCTGGGTGCCTGGGTGGGTGGTCAGATTTTTGACGTGACCCAGAGTTACCAGCTTGCCTTCACCATTGCCGCAGTTGCCGGTTTTGTTTCGGTAGTGCTGACGCTGATGCTGAAAAAGCTCAAAGCAGTTACCCTGAAGTGAGCAGCGTACAGCTTATTTTTCTTGTCATTCTGGCCAGAAAAGATTATAATTCTGTTCTGGTTGCGGTCATCGGAGAGTTAGCTGCGACTTATGTTGAGTAACGAGTCACCTTGAAAGGATACGGTTATAGATAAACGCAAAGTTCTGGCATTTCTGGGGGGACTGCTGCCCCTCTTTGTCCTCGCTCACTTCGGACACCACCTGATTATGGCGTTGCTTTCGCCGCTTCTGCCCTTCATCCGCAATGACCTTTCCCTTTCGTACACTCAGGTGGGCGGGTTACTCTTTGCCTATAATATTTCCTATGGTCTCAGCCAGCTTCCCGCCGGCTGGGCGGCTGACCGTCTCGGCCCCAGAATCATGCTCACTGCCGGTGTGGCCGGAGTGGCGTTTGCCGGGCTTTTAATCGGGCTTTCCACGAACTATATCAACCTGGCGCTTTTCCTTGTTATCCTGGGGCTGATGGGTGGCGGTTATCATCCCGCGGCATCGCCGCTGGTCTCAGCATCAGTTGAGGCTAAAAACCGGGGGAAAGCGTTAGGCATTCACCAGATAGGGGGCACCGGAAGCTTTTTCCTGGCTCCCCTCATAGCGGCCGGCATCGCCAGTGCACTGGGCTGGCGTGGTGCCTTTCTGGCCATATCAATTCCCGCCATAGCCTTCGGTATAACGTTCTATATACTCCTGGGTCGGAGGGGGTATGCTAATATCGTGCCAAAAAAGGCGACAGACGCGTCTACGGCAAAGCTGTCTGAGCCGGTTGACCTGCGCCGACTGTCAGCGTTTATAGCCATGGGCATCGCGAGTATGACGCTGATATATTCTTCTCTCCAGTTCGTCTCGCTTTACGCAGTTGACGTACTCGGCGCCAGTGAAGAGGCAGGTGCTGCCCTGCTTTCCATCGCTTTCTTTGGTGGTCTCTGGGGTGGTCCCCTGGGTGGCTTCCTGTCGGACCGTTTCGGGCGGATACCGGTCATTATCGCCGTCGGCCTCGTCGCCGGGCCGGCCATTTACCTTTTGAATCTTGTATCCATGGGGTTCAGCCTCTATGCGGTGCTGCTCCTCATGGGCACCGCGATGCATGTGGGCATGCCGGTGGTGGAATCTTATATCATCAGCCATGTTTCACCGCGGAGACGCTCCACGGTGCTCGGCATCTACTATATGGGCAGCCGGGGAGGGCCGGCCATTACCCTCTTGCTGGGCTACCTCATTGACACGTACCAGTTCTATATCACCTTATCCGGGGTAGCGCTTACCATGTTTGCCGTGGCTCTTGTCAGCACGGTGTTGCTTTGGGGAAAACGCGGTTGATTCCCTAGCCGGGCTCCTTCATCTGACCCCATCGAGCGATGTACTTCTCTTTGGCATCAGGGTTTACTACGGCTTTTGGCCATTCGCCGCGCATCACCCGCGCCACCTCCTCGACGGGGCGGTGCCAGCGTTCTGCCTCGGAAGCCGGAGAGAAGAAGGCGGAGTGGGCGGTGCTGATGAAATTATCCAGAGTAAACAGGGGGCTGTTGGGGTCAGGGGG
>DASRZK010000076.1:0-6534 GCA_035686505.1 Dehalococcoidales bacterium
GCGCCGCCGGGGAGACGGCACCGATACTGGTGGTGGGGGCCGCATTTATTGTCTCCGGGCTGCCCGGCTCTCCCTTCGACCAGTTCATGGCGCTGCCCTACCATCTCTACACCGCAGCCGCCCACGTTCCCGGCATGTCCAAAACCACCATATGGGGTATTGCGCTGGTTCTGCTGGTTGTGGTATTGTCTTTTAATTCCCTGGCGGTTTTCATCAGATTACGAGTCCGACAACGGAGGTTTGGTTCGTGAATGTAAATTACTCATTATTGAACAACCGAACGGTTCAAAACCATGAGACCAAGCTGAAAACGGAGAGTGTGAGCCTGTTTTACGGCACTTTTCAGGCGCTGAGAAACATCTCCCTGGGCATTTCAAAGCAATCAATTACCGCCATCATCGGCCCGTCCGGCTGCGGCAAGTCGTCGTTCCTGCGCCTTTTCAACCGCATGAACGACCTTATCATCGGGGCACGTGTGGATGGCGCTGTGGCCATTGACGATATCAATATTTACGACCGGGACATCGATGTGGTGGAGCTCAGAAAACGGGTGGGTATGGTATTTCAGAAGCCCAACCCGTTCCCCATGTCCGTCTTTGAGAACGTTGCCTTCGGCCCCAGGCGACACGGCAGGACCAATCGCGGAGAACTTGAAAGAATTGTGGAGCGCAGCCTCCGCCAAGCCGCACTATGGGACGAGGTAAAGGACAAACTGGGACAGTCGGCGTTTGCTCTCTCCGGGGGCCAGCAGCAACGCCTCTGCATCGCCCGCGTTCTGGCCGTTGAGCCCGAGGTCATCCTCATGGATGAGCCATGCAGCGCCCTTGACCCCATGGCTACCCTCAGAATCGAAGACCTGATGCGGAGTCTATCCAGCGATTACACTATTGTTATCGTTACCCATAATATGCAGCAGGCGGCGCGGGTATCGGATATGGCCGCCTTTCTCATGATGGAAAAGGACCGGGCCGGCATACTGGTGGAATATGGCCCCACATCCCGGCTCTTCACCAACCCGAAAGACAAGCGAACCGAGGACTACATTACCGGACGCTTCGGTTAGGGGGAAATAAGGAGGTTTCGATAATGGAGATTCGAACCACTTTCCATAAAAGGCTGCGCGATATTCAGGACGAACTGCTGGCAATGGGCAGCATGGTGGAAAAGGCTATCAGTCTTTCCGTTGACGCACTGAAAAAACGCGACCTGAAGCTGGCCAAACAGGTGATTTCCGATGACCAGAAGATAAACGAAAAGCGATTTGAAATCGAGGAGACCTGCATCCAGCTCATCGCCACGCAGCAGCCCATGGCGGGAGATTTGCGCTATCTCATCAGTGTGCTGAACATTATCACGGAGCTGGAACGTATCGGTGACCATGCCGAGGGCATTGCCAAAATCGTGGTCATGATCGGTGATGAACCCCCCTTGAAGCCATTGATTGACATACCCCGCATGGCGGAGAAGACGATAGACATGCTGCACCGCAGCCTGGACGCTTTCATGAACTGTGACGAAGGCACCGCCCAGAAAATTGCCGCTGAAGATGATGAAGTTGATCAGCTGTATGACCAGGTCTATCAGGAGCTGGTCAGCTACATGGTGGAAGACCCGAAAACGATCACCCGGGCAACACGCCTTCTCTGGGTAGCCCACAATCTGGAGCGCTGTGCCGACCGGGTGACCAATATCTGCGAGCGCATCGTATTTACCGCCACCGGTAAAATGTATGAAATAAACGTCTCAAAGTATTGATAAATATAAAATCAAGGTGAAAGCACTGGGTTTATATGCATAGCGCAAAACGTACCCCGATTTATAACGAGCACCTCAAACTGGGGGCGAGAATGGTGGAGTTCGGGGGCTGGGAAATGCCCCTCCACTATCCGCAGGGCATCCTCACCGAACATCTGGCAGTCAGGAAACACGGCGGACTTTTTGACATCTCACATATGGGCCGTTTCCGCGTCAGTGGTCGTGATGCATTGCCCTTTCTGCAGTACGTCCTGACGAGCAACGCGGCGGCTTTACTGCCGGGAAACGCTCAGTACACCATGCTGCCCAATGAAACAGGAGGGGCTATAGATGATGGCTACCTTTACCGTGTCAGCGAGAGTGATTATTTGCTGGTGGTGAACGCCGCCAATACAGAGGCAGACTGGAAATGGCTCCAAAAGCACGTACCCGGATTCCCCCGATTAACTATGGAGGACATTACCGGCAGCGTCGCTATGTTCGCACTGCAGGGCCCGAAAACAAAGGCGGTGCTGGAAACGGTCATCGGCGATAAAACCAGAATTCCCGAGCCGCTCTGGAACCGCCTGACCACCACCGAAATCATGGGGGCCAGCACCACCATCGCCCGGACCGGATACACCGGCGAGCCGCTCGGTTTTGAATTATTTCCACCGGCCGATAATGCTGTGTCCCTGTGGCGCAAATTGCTGGAAGCTGGCAGCAAACACGGCATCGTACCGGTAGGGCTTGGCGCCAGAGATACGTTGAGGCTGGAGGCCGGTTTTCCCCTCTACGGCCATGAACTCGGCACCGACGCTGAAGGAAAAGAGGTACCCATCTTTGCCCTGTCCGCGGCCCGTTTTGCCGTGAGTTTCAGCCCGTTCAAGGGGGAATTCATCGGGCGCGAAGCATTGTTCAAACAGTTTCAGGAAGTAAAGCTCAGGCGCGAAGGCAGGCTGGATACCCCCAGAAATGAGCTGCTCGTTCCCAGGTCAGTCTTTCTGATGTCCCTGCTGGGCGACGGCGTGGCCCGGGCCGGCAGCCAGGTGCTGGTCGATGGCAGACCGGTGGGGAACGTCACCAGCGGCACGATAATACCCTACTGGAATTTCGCAGGCTCCGGTACGGCGTCCCGGCCCGGCAATGAATCCGCGCGGCGGATGCTCTGCCTAGCGTACATCGACGCGGATATATCAGAGAAACATAAAGTCGAGGTTGTGGTCCGGGACAAAGCGGTAAACGCTACCATCGTCCGCAGACATATCGGCGGTGAGGCACCTCCTTATGCCCACCCCCTGCTTCCCGGCAATACGGAAAATAATACTCCAGCGAATGGTGAAAAAGCAATGGAAGAACTGGCAGTGAACCTGATAGAAAAAGCCCATGATAATACAATGTGGCGACAACAGCAGACTGTCAACCTGATACCGTCAGAGCAGACGGCATCACCACTGGTGAAACTGCTGACCATCGCCGACCCATCACACCGGTACGCCGAACACCGGAGAGTGGAAGCGCTGGGCAATATGGATGCGTTTTACTATCAGGGCACCAGTTTCATTGCCGGAGTGGAGACGGAAGTACAGGAGCAATTGAAAAAGTTCCTTGGCTGTTCTGAAGTGGAGGCCAGACTTATCAGCGGGCAGATGGCCAATGTCACCACTTACAGCGGCATTATGGACTACCTGAACCGGGTGGACAGACACACCGGGCCGAGGAGAATCAGGTACGTCATGAACCATCACATCGGGCGGGGTGGCCATTTGAGCGCCCAGGCCATGGGCGGACTTCGGGACTTCGTGGCCATAGACCCGGCTACCGACCGCTGGGCGGTGGTCAATTTCCCCGTTCTTCCCGAAAACCCGTATCAGATAGACGTATCCAGAACCGCCGAACTAATCGCCAGATACCAGCCGGAACTGCTTATCCTGGGCAAGAGCATGACCCTCCACCGCGAGCCGGTAAAAGAGGTGGCTAAGATAATCGCTGATATGAAGCCGAAGCCGGTTGTTCTATATGATGGTGCCCACGTCCTCGGCCTGCTTGGCCACTACTTTCAGGAGCCCCTCAACGAGGGGGCTGACATCATCACCGCCTCCACGCACAAGACTTTTTTCGGCACGCAGCGCGGCATCATCGCCAGCAATATGAGCCGGGATTCGGACCATACTGAGCTCTGGGCGAGCATTACGCGTCGGGCTTTCCCGGGCAGCGTCAGCAACCATCACCTAGGCACTTTGCTCGGGTTGCTCATGGCCACCTATGAAATGAACGCCTACGGGCGCGACTACCAGCGCCAGGTGCTGGCCAATGCCGGGGCTTTCGCCCGGGCGCTGAAGGAACGGGGGCTTCAGGTGGAGGGAGACCCGGCAATCGACTATACGGAGACACATCAGGTCCTCCTGCGCGTGGGCTATGCCCGTGGCGTGGAAATGGCGGAACGGCTGGAGAAAAACAACATCATCGTCAATTTTCAGGCGCTGCCCGACGACGAGGCCTTTACCGCCAGCAGCGGCTTGAGAACCGGCGTCCAGGAGATGACCCGCTTCGGTATGAAGGAAGCCGACTTCGCCGAACTGGCAGACTACATGGCGGCGGTCATTCTTGAGGAAAAGGATGTGCCCGACGAGGTAACCCGATTCCGGAAGAAGTTCACCACCATGCACTACTGCCTGCCCGCGGCAAAAGCCAGACCCTTAATTGATAAAATGCTCGCCATTCTGTTAAAATAGTAAGTCCCGTACCAAAAAAATTTGATGAGGTGATTTACCAATGCCCAGCTTTCCATATCAGGAGATAAAGCCACCACAGCGCATCCTTCTTGGCCCTGGCCCCAGCAATGTTCACCCCCGGGTTCAGCAGGCCATGATGGCACCCGTGCTCGGGCATATGGACCCATATTTTTACACCGTTATGGAAGACAATATGAAACTCCTGCGCTACATCTTCCGTACTAAAAACGAGCTTACCTTTCCCGTCTCGGCTACCGGTTCGGCAGGTATGGAAGCTGGCCTCTGCAATTTTCTGGAACCAGGTGACGTTGCCGTCATCGCGGCTAACGGGTTCTTTGCCGAGCGGATGATAAACATTGCCCTGCGCCTCGGTGTGGAAGTTATCCGACTGGACGCCGAATGGGGGCGCATCATTGAGCCCGAGGCAATCGAAGCCGCCCTCAAATCCCGGAAAAAGGTCAAGCTGCTGGCACTGGTTCACGCCGAAACGTCCACCGGAGTCCTGCAACCGCTCGGTGAGGCTTCAAAACTGGCCAAGCAATACGGCGCCCTGTTGCTGGTGGACGCTGTTACGTCGCTGGGGGGGCACGAACTGGCCGTTGACGACTGGGGCATTGACATCTGCTATAGCGGCTCGCAGAAGTGTATCAGCTGCCCGCCCGGACTGTCCCCTATCACCGTTAACCAGAAAGCCATGGACACTCTCCCGAACCGCTCTCATGCTGTACCGAGCTACTATTTTGACCTATCGCTGCTCTCCACGTACTGGATAAGAGATAAAGGGCAGCGAGCCTACCATCACACCGCGCCCGCCAGCATGTTCTACGCCCTGCACGAGGCGCTGGCCCTCATTGCTGAGGAGGGCCTGGAGACACGCATCCAGCGCCATTTAAAGCACGGGGCGGCGCTCCAAGCCGGCCTCGAGGCGATGGGGCTTGCCTTACATGCTCAAGCCGGGCACCGCCTCAGCACCCTGACCACGGTGTGCATTCCCGAAGGAATTGACGATGCCCGGATACGGCAGCGGCTCCTCAGCGACTACGACATCGAGATAGGGGGTGGATTGGGGGCACTGAAAGGGAAGGTATGGCGCATCGGGCTTATGGGGTATTCTTCCACCGAGCAGAACATACTGCTCTTACTCTCCGCGCTGGAGAGATTGCTGGCTGAGGAAGGTTATAAGACGGAGACCGGTGCCGGAATTACCGCAGCGGTACAGTCACTCCGGAAATAGGGCTAGTCTCCCCCGCTTAACTGTTGATAGCGCTCCAGTATCTCGGCGACTATTTCGTCCTGCTCTTTTCCCCGGCAATCGATGGTAATATCGGCATATTTGAAGTAGAGAGGCCTTCTCTCCTCGTAAATCTGCCGTAACGTCTTATATCTCAGTCCCACGATTCCCCGATCCAGACCACCCACCAGCTTGGCCTCTATATTGGCAAAAGAGTCGTCCAGATAGATGAGAACCGCGTTCTCTTTGAGGTAGCTTATGAGGTCAGGGTGGTAGATAATGCTGCCGCCCGGCGCCACCACCATCGCAGGCAGATTTATTTCGTACATTCGGCGTTTTTCTATCTGCAGCAGCGCCTCTTCACCTTCGTTATCGATTATTTCCTGTATCCGTTTTCCGTCTTTCTGAAAAATGTAGTTGTCCACGTCCAGGAAACCAAACGCGAGGGCCTGTGCCAGCGCTGTCCCGATTGTGGACTTGCCGACACCTGCCATACCAATTAGGACAATGCTTTCACCTTTCATACCACGAAACCATTCCTCGATTTTCAGCCCAAGAATAGCACCTGTTCCCGAATCCGTCAACGAAAGTAACCCAAATCGGGTCTTTACTTGTCAATTTTTTTGCCGTATACTACCTACCTAAAACATCGTGCCGGACATTTCTCTAACAATACTGCTGGCAACTACGTCTTACTTACTGGGGTCTTGCCCTTTCTCTCTATAGATAGGGCGCTGGCTGGTGGACAGTCGCTTCAAAGAGCCATTTGTCTCGGTTTTCCTGCACCCGTTCGGGCTTTCATTCCTTTTTCTGGCCGCCTTCTGTGCTGTTTTT
>DASRZK010000077.1:0-5449 GCA_035686505.1 Dehalococcoidales bacterium
ACCGGCCACCATGATATGGCTTTTCTGGGGGAGCAGCCGGTTGCCGGATATGCCGTCGTTTGAAGGCAGGTATGGCCTCAAAGCGGCGATGACCTCGGGGGTTGACCTGCTCAATGGACTGGCGCAGCTTGCCGGGATGGAAGTGCTGGCGATACCCGGTGTGACCGACAACCTGGACAACGATTACACGGCGCAGGCGAAAGGGGCCATTGCTGCGCTGCCGGAATGCGACCTGGTGGTGGTTCACATTGAGGCACCGGACGAGGCGGCACATGACCGCGCTATCGATGCGAAGATTGAGGCCATTCAGAGAATTGATGGTGAGGTGGTAAGTCGGCTGCGCGCCTATCCGGGAGACATCCGCCTGCTCATTATGCCCGACCACCCCACCCCGATACCGGTGCAGACCCACACCGATGACCCGGTGCCATTCCTCATCTGGGGAAAAGGGGTAAAGCCCAGCGGCGCCGGGAGGTTTACCGAGGCTGAAGCGAAAAGGACTGGCCTTTTTCTGGAGAAAGGGTATAAAATAATGGATAAATTCGTGGAGAAGGCGGGTAGCTAGATGGCGTTGATAGTGCAAAAATATGGCGGTTCATCCGTAGCCGATGCCGAAAAGATTAAAAATGTGGGCAGGCGGATTGCCCGCACCAGAGACGAAGGCAACGAGGTGGTGGTGGTCGTCTCGGCGATGGGTGACACCACCGACGAGCTGATTGAGCTGGCCTATCAGATATCGGAGAACCCGGATAGTCGTGAGCTCGATGTCCTGCTTTCTACCGGGGAAGTTGTTTCCAGCACCTTGCTGGCCATGTCGCTGCACGTCATGGGCTACTCCGCCATCAGCCTCAGCGGCGCTCAGGCGGGAATCCGCACCGATTCTGCCTACAGCCGGGCACGCATTCTTCAGATTGAGCCCAAACGGGTGATCCGGGAACTGGAGAAGGGGAATATCGTCATTGTGGCCGGCTTTCAGGGCATGACCGAGGACATGGATGTCACCACGCTGGGAAGGGGTGGCTCGGACACCACCGCCGTGGCTCTGGCGGCCACGCTGGGGGCGGAAGTATGCCAGATATACACCGATGTTGACGGGGTATACAGCGCTGACCCACGCCTTGTCCCGGAAGCACAGCGTCTTGACGAAATACATTACGAGGAGATGCTGGAACTGGCAACCTATGGGGCTAAGGTGATGCACCCGCGAGCAGTGGAACTCGGGGAGCTGTTCCACATTCCCATACTGGTCGCCTCCAGCTTTACCGGTAATCCGGGGACTTTAATACACGGAGGGGTATCAATGGAAGTTCGGAACAAGGTAAGAAGCATCGCACATAATCTTAATGTAGGCAAGATAACCGTGGTCGGTGTTCCGGACCGCCCCGGCATTGCTGCCACCATCTTTGAACCTCTGGCCAAAGCGGGAGTCTCTGTTGATACTATCGTGCAGAACGCCAGCATTCAGGGCATTACTGACCTGACCTTTACCGTGTTCAAGAGCGACCTTGCCCGGGCGATGGAGGTGGTCAAGTCTATTGCCGCACAGATTGGCGCCAGGGAGTGCGCCAGCGATGACAAGCTTGGGGAGGTGAGCATCATTGGTACCGGGATGCAGAATACCCCCGGCTTTGCCGCCCGTATGTTCAGCACCCTCAGCGAGAAAAATATCAATATCCAGCTGATTACGACCTCGGAGATACGGATAACGTGTATCATTAACGCTGACGAGGTTAAAGAAGCGGTGCGTGCCCTGCACCGGGCATTTGAGATTGAAGAAGGATAGTCGGTTGCCCCGCGGCTAAACCGCCACCACTTCCTTAACTTCCGGGATCTGCTCTTTCAGGATTTTCTCAATTCCCATCTTGAGCGTCATGGTAGACATCGGGCAACCAGCGCAGGCACCGGTCAATCTGACCTGCACGGTGCCATCGTTGACTTCGACCAGTTCCACATCGCCGCCGTCCCTCTGTAGCTGGGGGCGAATCTTGTCCAGTATCTCGGTAACTTTGTCCTGCATCACAAACTCCTGCTAGAAAATAACTACTCTTTTTATTTTATATACAGTAAAAGCCATTAGTCAAACCAGCCCAAAATACCCTTGTTAAGTTGTGATGTTTAATTGTAGAATATAGTGCTTATAATTGGAGTTCTTTTTGGAGAGGTTGATGACGTACCAGGAAGAGAGGCTGGCGAGCCTGAAACGGCAGCGCACCAGGCAGGCGATAGACCTGGCCATGCAGGGTCGCTGGCGGGAGGCCATTGCCGCCAACAAGGCAATTCTGGAGGACTTTCCCAACGATGTGGATGCCCACAATCGCCTGGGACGTGCCTATATGGAACGGGGTGAATACCGGCAGGCTAGGGAATCCTACCACCGGACCGCTGAGCTTGACCCTTTCAACACCATTGCCAAAAAGAACCTGCAGCGGTTAAACTATCTCGGTGAGGGGAAGATTGCTGTCGAGAGCGCGGCACGGAAGGTTGAGCCGCACCGGTTCATTGAGGAGATCGGTAAAGCCGGGGTGGTTAACCTCTATCATCTGGCACCGACCCAGGTACGCGCCCGACTCGTCGCCGGTGACGAGGTGTTTCTCAAAGTAAACGGCACTCGCTTGATTGTTGAGGATTACCTCGGGCAGTACGTGGGGCATGTTGACCCGAAACACGGACAGCGCCTAGTAAAATTAATGAGCGGCGGTAACAAATATTCAGCCGCGGTGGTGAGCTCCACGGAAGAAGCGATGACCGTCATTATCCGCGAGATATACCAGGACCCGCGCCAGATAGGGAAGCTGTCCTTTCCCTCAAAGGGGGCGGCAGAACTCAAGCCTTATGTTGACGAAAAGGTCTTCAAGCTGGAGTCAGAAATCGAGGAAATATTGCCGGAGGAATCTGGCTACACCATCATCGGCGGTGACGAGATTGAAGTATTACCGGAGGAGTCCACTGACATCGGCGATGAGTCCGTCAGTGATGAAGAATAGGGGGTATAGCGCATGGCCATTGGCACGGTGAAGCCGGTATCAATAGAACGGGAGATGCAGAGCTCGTATCTCGATTACGCGATGAGCGTAATCGTGTCCCGCGCCCTGCCGGACGTGCGTGACGGGTTGAAACCAGTGCACCGGCGTATTCTCTACGCCATGAACGATATGGGCCTTGTCTATGACCGTGCGCATCGCAAGAGCGCCCGTATCGTCGGCGAGGTTCTGGGTAAATATCACCCCCACGGAGATACCTCGGTATATGACGCCATGGTGCGCATGGCGCAGGATTTCTCCATGCGTTATCCTCTGGTAGACGGGCAGGGCAACTTCGGCAGCGTGGACAACGACCCCCCGGCAGCCATGCGGTACACCGAAGCCAGGCTGGCCCGCATCGCCAGTGAGATGCTGGTTGATATTGAGAAAGAAACCGTCGACTTCATGCCGAATTTTGATGAAAGCCTTGAGGAGCCGAAAGTGCTGCCCACCCGCCTCCCCAATCTTTTACTCAATGGCAGCTCCGGTATCGCCGTCGGCATGGCGACCAATATCCCGCCCCACAACCTCAATGAGGTCTGCGATGCCATCTCATATCTCATCGATAGTCCCAATGCGACCATCGAAGAGCTGACCCAGTTTGTCAGGGGGCCGGACTTCCCCACCGCAGGCATTATCAAGGGCGTTGACGGGATCAAGAGCGCTTACGCTACCGGACACGGCAAAATAGTGATTCAGGCCAGAGCCCGTATTGAAGATCTCGCCAAGACCGGGCGCAGCCAAATCGTGGTCACCGAGCTCCCTTATCAGACGAACAAGGCTCACCTGATGGAGACTATCGCGGAGCTGGTCAAGGGAAAGAAGGTCACCGGCATCAGCGACCTGCGTGATGAATCCGACCGCCACGGTATGCGCATCGTCATTGAGCTGAAGAAAGAGGCCTTCCCGGAGCAGGTGCTCAATAACCTGTACAAACATACCGCCATGCAGTCTGCATTTTTCGCCAACATGGTGGCGCTCGTGGACAGGCAGCCCAGAGTCATTAGCCTGAAACAGGCGCTCCAGAGTTATATTGATTTCCGCCATGAAGTAATCACCCGGCGTTCCAAGTTTGAGCTGAAAGAGGCCAGGGCCAGAGCCCACATTCTGGAAGGACTGAAAATTGCCCTTGACCAGATTGATGCTATTATCAGCACCATACGCAAATCGGAGACCGCAGAGGCGGCGCGTCAGGCCCTGATGAGCAACTTCAGCCTGACCCAGATACAGGCACAGGCCATTCTTGATATGCAGTTGCGCCGCCTGGCCAACCTGGAACGGAAAAAGATACTCGATGAATACACCGAGGTACTGAAGACGATTTCCTATCTGGAAGACCTTCTCGCCAACCCGCGCCGCATGCTCGTCCTGGTTAAAGAAGAAGTCAGTGATCTGAAGACGAAGTACGGTGATGAACGGCGAACCGAAATCAGCGAGAGTGGTGAAGTGCAGTTTCGAGAGGAAGACCTTATTCCGCACCAGAGGATGGTGGTGACACTGAGCAACCGTGGCTATGTTAAGCGGGTTCCCGCCCACCTTTACACCCCGCAGCATCGTGGTGGCAAGGGGATTATTGGCGTAGTAAACAGGGAAGGTGACCCGGTGCGACTGCTTACCGTGGCCGATACCCACGATGTCATCTTCTTCTTCACCAACCGGGGTAAGGTCTATAGCCTGAAGTGCCATGAAATCCCGGTGGACAGCTCCCGTATCGCCCGGGGTACGGCCGTGGTCAATCTCTTCCCCATCGCTGAGGGAGAAAAGGTGACGTCAATAGTGGCGGTTACCGATTTTACCCCGAAGATGTACCTGCTCCTGGCTACAGCCAAGGGAGAAATAAAGAAGACGGCCGTGGACCGCTTCGCCGTGGTACGCAGCAGCGGGCTCATTGCCATGGACCTGGCCGCAGGAGATGAGCAGGTTGACGCCTGTCTTGCCATGGATGAAGACGATGTCCTCCTCGTCACACGGAAGGGGCAATCCATCAAGTTCCCCGTGGCGAGCCTGCGGGCAAGTTCCCGGGTCAGCGGGGGCGTGCGCGCCATGCGTCTTGCCGCCGGCGACCGCGTTGTCAGCCTGGACCGTGCCGATGCGGAAGTGAACCTGCTGGTCGTAACCAGCGGAGGCTTCGGCAAGCTGACGGCACTCAAGCAGTATCCGCGACAGCACCGTGCGGGCAGCGGGGTCAGGACTTTTAAAGTTACCGAGAAGACCGGTGATATCGCTGCCGCCAAAGTGGTTACCTTCCAGGAACAGGTGATGATTATATCGGCCAAGGGCATTGTCACCCGCACGCCGGTAAGGGAAAAAGACCCACGGCAGGGAATTACCCTTCAGGGCAGGAGTACCCAGGGAGTCAGGCTGATGAGACTGGAGGCGGGAGATGAAGTGGTGGCGGTGGCTGCCTTTGGCGCAGAAAAGGAAAGGAG
>DASRZK010000078.1:0-7419 GCA_035686505.1 Dehalococcoidales bacterium
CAATTTTGTTGCTGACCAGAAAGGCGGCCAGGTTTATTAGACTGCCCACAGCTAGCAATTCTACACAGCAAAGATGACTTTTGCAACCCGTTCTGGGTGAAAATTCGCCCGCGTTTGACAAATGAAGTCAGGCTCGCTAAACTGCCTTAACTCGATTAATCAGTAACAATCAGGAGGTTATTCGATGGCAAAGGCTGATTGTGTCGTCAGGGGAGGTATGGTCGTCAGCGGGAAAGGGATAGCCAGAGCAGATATTCTGGTGGGCGATGGGGTGGTTTAGAAGGTGGGCATGAACCTCGAAGCGCCGAAAGTGATTGATGCTTCCGGCAAGTATGTATTTCCCGGCATCGTTGACGCCCACAGCCACCCGGTCTATGCCGACAAAATGGACACCTTTTCCCTGTCAGCAGCTTATGGTGGTATCACCACGATAATCCCGTTCTTTGGCAATCTGGCGGCCTGGGGCACCTCCGGGAAGACCTCGGAAATCATCAAGAAAATGATTGAGGAAGGAGAGCGAATATCTTATCTCGATTTCGCCATCCATGCCGCGGTCGTGGCCGAAGATGATGTCAGGGCGGAAATCCCGAAGCTGATAAAGATGGGAGTGCCGTCCTTCAAGATGTACATGACGTATCCCCGAAGGGGCATGATGATGCCCGATGATAAGATGCTGGAAGCTATGGCGGTGGCGGCGGTCGATGGTGGCATGGCCATGGTGCATGCCGAAAATGGCTACGGTATCGACTACCTGGTGGACAGGTTCACTGCTGAAGGCAAAGTCTCCCCGGAGTATTTCATGCCGTCGCAGCCAAACATCCTTGAGGTGGACGCGGTTCAGCGGGCGGCTACCTATGCTGCTCTCACCGACTGTCCTCTCTACGTTGTGCATTTGAGTGCGAGGGAAATCCCTGGGGTTATTAGCGTTTTGAAGCGGGAGGGAGGACGCATCTACGGCGAGACCTGCCCGCAGTACCTGTCCCTGACCAACCGGGTCGTGCTGGAGAGGGGGGCTCTGGGTAAAGTAGGCCCGCCATTGCGGGAGAAGGAAGACAATGAGGCAATCTGGCAGGGTCTGGCCAGCCACGCCATCGATACCGTGGCCAGCGATTCGTGCAATGTCATGGCGGCACAAAAAGAGTGGGGTGGCGCTTCCACGGATTTCATCACCGGTTCGAAAGCCAGGCCCGGGTCGGGCAATATTTTTGAGGCGCGCTTCGGTGCTCCCTGGGCGGAGCAGATGCTCCAGGTTGTGTACCACGATGGCGTGAATGGCGGACGTATTACCCTGCCGCGCCTGGTACAGACAATGTGTGAGAATCCGGCGAAGATATTCGGCCTCTATCCGAAGAAAGGCGTTATTCAGGAGGGTTCCGACGCTGATATCGTCGTATTCGACCCATCAGTGCCGTGTACCATCAGTGCGGAGAATATGCACGGCAATGCCGACTTTACCCCCTTTGAGGGTAAGGCAGTGATGGGTGCCCCGGTCTTCTCCATGCAGCGTGGCGAAGTTATTATCGAAGACGGTCAGCTCAGGAGGAAGCCGGGCAATGCCAGATTCTTGCCTGGGAACCGCGACTTGGCTGCCTATGCCAGGAACGGGTACCCGGTGGCTTAAGCTGGCCATGACCACTTTGATGATAAAACTCTGATTATTAAAAATTACAGGGCGCTGGTGTAGATTTTCTTGACATCCTCTTCCGTCAGATTTCTGGGGTTGGGCACGAAGAGTCGGCTCAGCTTCATGCCTCCTTCCACGAGCGACGGTATATCGGCTTCGGTAATGCCGTAATCGCTCAACCGGGCCGGGATGTTAACGATTTCAAGTAGCTTGAAGAGAGAGGCCACCAGTCTCTCTGCTGCCTGGTAAGACGTAAGTCCCCTCGTGTCCTCACCCATGGCCTGAGCTATAGCGGCGTACTTCTTTAAGCTGCCGATTTTATTGTAATCGACCACGTACGGCAGCATGACCGCATTGGCCCGGCCGTGGGACAGGTGATATTTGACCCCCATGACATTGGATAAAGCATGTACCGCGCCCAGCCCGCCGCCGGTAAAAGCCATGCCGGCCATAGTAGCCCCGAGCGACATGTTGTATCGTGCGGTGATATTTTCGGCTTTGGCATAGGCCGCCGGCAGGTTTTCCGCAATCCGGCGGATGGCCTCGATGGCCAGAACATCGGAGAAAGGCGTGGCACTCATCGCCACATAGGTCTCTATGGCGTGAACAAGAGCATCGACGCCAGTGTCAGCGGTCACCCTGGGCGGCATGGACAGGGTGAGCATGGGGTCGACAATGGCGACATCCGCCAGAGCACAGTTACTGTGCACGGCTATTTTCAGATTTGCGACTTCGTCTATGGCCACAATCGTGCGGGTGACTTCACTGCCGGTGCCGGCAGTGGTCGGGAGCAATATCCGGGGAAGCCCCCTCTGGGGCACCATATCCGTCCCGACGTAATCCAGTATCTTGCCCTTGCTTTTAGCCATGATGGCAACACCCTTGGCCACATCCAGAGAGCTGCCCCCGCCAACGCCGATAATGATATCTGCCCCAATATCGACTGCCATTCGGGCACCATCATCGATAATTCGAGTCGGCGGCTCGGCCTCGACCTTGTCGAAAACATCGAAATCTATCTTCTGGGCTTTAAGAGAATCCTGAACGCCCGTCAGCAGGTTGGCGGCCACCACTCCTTTATCGGTTACAACGAGCGCCTTTTTCGCGCTGAATTGCGCTGCCTCTTTCCCCACCAGGCTGGCAGTGCCATTGCCGAATATAACTTTGGTCGGCGACAGGAACGTATTTACTTTGTTCATGACGGCAGTACCTCTCTTTCTTTAATTTAAAACTGGCACACTGCAACCATTTTAGTACGCAAACCGTAAAGTATCAATAATGGCGCGTGGGGGAATTTTACTGATGAAGGTGGTCAAATTTAAAAGAGGTGGTTATCTAACCGGGAAAGAATGGAAAATAGAAATGGTGAAATGAGAATGGTTCTATTCGATGCTGTTAAGGTAGTTTTCAATTTGTTCAAGGTTGCAGACTATGGTGGGGGAGGTGGTATCTATGTCAACTATTCCATCGCTGTCGACGGTATATTTGAACTGGCTATATCTCTTGGTGAGGTAGTGAGGATAAAGGCTGTGCTCTGCTGAGGGAAACTTCGCCATGTCATTCGTCGCCATGGAAACGGACGGGACATCTTTTACCCTTTCGATAACCCGCATCGACTGGAGGGCGGTCGATATAATGTAATGCTCATAGAGGGCTGATACCTCTTGGACTTCTTCTATCAGACCGGAAGATACGGCTGGCGTTTCAGCAACTGACATCTTCAAACTGACAAAGCTGAATTCCATTCCGTTTTCCGTCTGGGCAAAGGTGAAATGACTCCTGCCCATTATTAGAAATAAGAGGGAGATTATGGCTATTAAAACAAACCGCGGTACATTGATATAAAGAAGCCTCATGCCGCCCTGCTACCCCGCATTATTCTTACTCAGTGCTGTGCTCAGTTTAATACGCACATGGTCGCTAGTAAATCACCCATTTTTATGATTTCCCATGCTCTAACGGGTGATTCAGCGCCTCACCCGCAGTAAGGGCGCTATTCAGGACAGATAATAATGCGGTTCCCGTCAAAGCAAGGCGCGATATGATATTTATCTATCTGGCTGGCATATTCCAGGTCAGCGGCAAAGCCGATATTTATGAGGTAGCGGCCATGTTCGCTGCTGTTAAGCACGGCCAGCGGCTTTTCCCGGTTCGCTCTGGAATATTCGGCGGCGGATATAGCCGCATCGCTCAGTTCCGGCGATATCCCTGATGCAGCAAATTCGGACTGCAAGCGCGGTGCAATCAATCCAGCGCAGTATGTGTCCTCCGGTGATGGTTCGCCGTGGCGCCCCGCACAAACGAGGAGAATTCTTTCTATGGCATTGCTCATCGCTGCTCTCACCGTTACCGCGGACACCGCGGACAGATTGACCAGCGCCCCGAGGTACACGGCCCTGGCACTGCCCTGAAAAGCCCGTCGCAGGGCCGGCGTGCCATTGGTGGTTGAGAAATAAATCACCCTGCCGGAAATTTTACTTGGGTCGAGGTATTCGATAGGGGAGTTCCCTAGATTAAATCCGGGAATGCGCAGCCCCCTTCTTTCACCGCCAAGTAGAAAAGGAACGTTATCCCCAGATTTCGCACATCGCCTAGCCTCCGCGGCCGTAACGCAGGGGCGCACCTCGCGGGCACCATTCGCTACTGCCGTAACTATGGTGGTGGTGGCGCGGAGGACATCAATAACCACACATATCGCGTCTTCAAAACGAGTTGAGAGCAACCGGGGCGTCAGGACAACGTCTATTTTCATGCGCTGAGTCAGCAATTACTGTGAATTGGTTGAACCGGTAACAGTATATCATATGGCGGGATTGAGGCATGAATGGCTCTGGGCGATTACTGTTAAGGTATTCTTCCGAAGGTAAGATAGTTGGCAGAAAAGGAGGCGGGCAAAGCGTAAAGCCTGCCCGCCCTCTATTTTCACTCTATCATCAGCCCGGGTAGCCAGGTGACTAGGTGCGGGAAAATAGCCAGCAGCACGATAACCACCAGGACGATGATAACATAGGGGATGACACCTCGTATTATGTCCATCACCTCTACGCCCAGAGATGGGTCAGCGGCGCCGCGGCAGATGTAAATCCCCATGGCGAACGGCGGCGTCATGAAGGAGGTCTGGAGGTTGACGCAGACCATGATGGCTGCCCAGATGGGGTCAAAGCCCAGCGCTGCAAAGATGGGGGTGATGATGGGCACCAGGATAAAGAGGATGCCGATCCAGTCAATGAAGAAGCCCAGCAGGAAGACGACGAACATGATGACGCCGAAGGCGCCCCACTTGCCACCGGGCACGTTCATAATAGCGTTGGTCACCACCTCCCCGCACCCGAAGCCAAGGAAGACACCGACGAAGGCGAAGGACATGGTGCCGACGAGGAAGATGAACCCGGAGAGCCTCAGCATCGTCGTCAACGTGTCTGTCAGGACTTTGAGGCTGAACTGCCGGTAGGCTATGGTCAGCAGGACAGCCATGAGAGCACCGGTAGCAGCGGCCTCGGTGGGGGTGGCAATGCCCAGGAAGATAACTCCCAGCACGGAGAAAATGAGTATGGCCGGCGGCACCAATGAGTAAGCCAGCATCCCCGTCTTCTTGAGGAAGGGGACCGCTCTTTCCTCGACAGGCACTGGCGGCCCTATGTCCTTCTGCACGAAAGCGCGAATGACGATGTAGCCGATATAACCGACGGAAAGCATAAAACCGGGGGCAAAGGCGCCGAAGAACATCTTGCCTACCGATAGCTCCGCCATCGGCGCGTAAACCACTATCATGACGCTGGGCGGGATGAGGATGCCCAGGATGCCCCCGGCGGTACAGGCACCGGCGGCAAAACTCTTTGAGTAGCCCCGCTTTATCATCGAGGGCAGGGCAACCAGCGTGAGCATCGTCACCGAGGCGGTGATGACGCCAACGGTGGCCGCCATAACGGTACCCACCATAACGGTAACCACCGCCAGCCCGCCGCGGAATCCTCCCAGCCAGAGGTAGAGGGTAGCATAGAGCCTCTCTATTATCCCCGAGCGTTCCAGCATTGCCCCCATGAAGACAAAGAGGGGCACCGCCAGCAGGACGCGGTTGACCATCAGACGGTACACGCGCAGGTAAAAAACGCTGCCTACCTCCTGTTCCCAGAGAAAGATGCCGACGGCAATACCGATGAACCCGATGATGTAGGCCAGGGGGAAGCCGGTCATCACCAGAACAAGGACGCCACCGAGCATGAGGATAGTAACTAACTCAGGACTCAGTTCAGGCATATTCTTTCCCCTTTATAGCATGGTATAAGGCACGGGAGAGGTTGACCAGACCCTGTATGAGCAGCAGTGCGAAGCCGAGGAAAATCATCGTCCGGAGCGGGTACCACGGTGGATACCAGTAGCCTTCCACGCTTTTTTCCATTACGCCCCAGGACCACAACATCTTGATCCAGGCGGAGCGCACGACCAGTGCTATTGTGGGGAGGAAGAAAACGAGGCCGCCGACGGAATCAATGATGGCCCTGCCACGCGGTGGCATGTGGATGTAGAACACATCAACCCGAACGTGGCCATGCATTTTCTCCGTATAGGCATAGCCGAAACAGTACAGGGACATCCCGAGGGCCATGGCAACCTCGTAGCCCCATACCGTCGGCGCGTTAAAGATATAGCGGGCAGCTACGTCATAAACTACGACCAGTATTAACAGGAGCCCGAACCAGCGGGCAACATTTCCTGCCCCCTCGCTGATGGTATCAACTGTCTTAAGAACTTTTCTCATCGTTTTTCATTCCCGTTGATGTTGAAGTCCCCTGCTTCGGTTCCCCGAAGCAGGGGACTTTTAGCAACTACATGCGCTGCCAGGTGCCACGGACTAATGTCTTGAAGTTCTGAATCGAGGTGTAAACCCTGTTGAAGAAGGGATCCGCGGCAGCACGCTCTGCGTAGAGCTTTTCGCCTCGTGAG
Source organism: Dehalococcoidales bacterium (assembly GCA_035686505.1). Taxonomy (GTDB): domain Bacteria; phylum Chloroflexota; class Dehalococcoidia; order Dehalococcoidales; family RBG-16-60-22; genus E44-bin89. The sequence continues at coordinate 6,569 of DASRZK010000078.1, forward strand.
ACCATCTCGTCGGCAATCGACTGCGGGATGAAATCTACAGTGACGCCCTTTGCCTTTAACAGCGGGACAGCTTCGAGGTCGAAGTTGACCATGGAACGGTAGTAGTTCATGGCCGCCGCCTTGCCCATCTCGCTGATCAGCAACTTAAGGTCGTCAGGAAAGGCATTCCAGGTCTCCGTGTTCCACATGTGGGGCTGCCACTCCTGGGGCTGGCGGACTGGCCCGACGTACATATAGTCGACGACCTCGTACATTGCTATTGAGTAGTCATAACCGGGGGAGCTGAGCTGGTAGCCGTCCAGAACGCCTCGCATCAGGGACTCGTAGGTCTCCTCGGTGCTCATCGTGACCACGGAGGCGCCCATGTCGGTGAAAATCTTGCCGTCATCGCCGGCGGTTCGCAGCTTCAACCCCTTGATGTCAGCGGGCGATTTGAGCTCTTTCTTGGTGCTGATGAACAGCTCGGGCGTGGTCTCGAACCCGCCAACAAAGGTCACGTTGTAGTCTGCGCACATCTCGCTCAGCAGGTCAAGGCCTTCGTTCTGCATCCAGAAGAACTGCTCGACGGGAGAGAGGCCGGCAATCTGGAAGGTGAAAAGGTTGGTGGCTGGGCCGAAGCGGTCCATCCAGTACATGGTGCAGGTGGTGGCGTAGTCGAGCACGCCGTCATGAATGCCGTCAAGCTCCACCATAGACGGGACAATCTCGCCGCCCGAATGCGGGGGCATCTTGAGACGGCCGCCGCTGGCGATTTCGAGATTGGCCTGATATTCGGCAACTCCCTTACAGAAACTGGAGCCGCCACCGGCGTGGCACTGGGCAACCAGAGTATATACTTTTGCTGGTTGAGC
>DASRZK010000079.1:0-3662 GCA_035686505.1 Dehalococcoidales bacterium
CCAATATTCAATTGGAATATCCTTCCCCAACCATAATTTTATGGTTAAATGCACTATTAGCGAGAATGCTGATAATATGGCAAGCCATATTCCTAATACCTTCAACAAGTATTCCCAAAGAAAGTCTCCTAAGTCCCACTTAAATCGCATATCAGAATTATACTACTTAGATAATTTAATTCAATCCCAGTTGGCATAGAACATTAGTTCATAGCCTTCTCATCCCATACAAAAGTTGATATAGTAATACCATGCGTTACGCCATTATGGCGGATATTCACGCCAACCTGGCCGCCTTCAACGCCGTGCTTGATGACATGGAGCAGCGGGGAGGGGTGGAGGAAATATGGTGTCTGGGCGATATCGTCGGCTACGGGCCTGACCCCCACGAGTGCATGGAACGGCTGCAACAGTACAACCATGTCTGCGTGGCCGGGAACCATGACTGGGCCGCCATCGGCAAGATAAGCACCGCTAATTTCAATCCTGATGCCGCACTGGCCTGCCAGTGGACAACCCAGCAACTAAGTCAGGAAGATATTCAGTACCTGGAGAGCCTGTCCCTGGTCGTCGATAAAGATATATTCACGCTGGTACACGGCAGCCCGAGAGAGCCGATATGGGAATACGTTATATCAACCGGCATTGCCCGGGAGAACTTCAGTTTTTTCCAGTCGCCCTACTGCCTGCTCGGCCATTCCCACGTCCCTCTCGTCTTCAAAGAAGAAGACGGCTCCTGTACGTTCAGTCGGCTGGTGCCCAATATCGGACTGGCGCTGGGCGAAAGCCGTCTGATTATCAATCCCGGAGGGGTGGGGCAACCGCGCGACGGAGACCCGCGCGCCAGCTACGTTATATACGACAGCGACACCAGAATGGTAAGACTCTACCGCATACCCTACGACATTGCCGCCACGCAGGACAAAATGATGGCGAAAGGCCTGCCCGTACGGCTGGCGGTACGACTGCAACACGGCATGTAGGCCGATATCAAGTGCAGCTACTCTTGACAAAGTGGCACGGGCAGTTTAGCATTTTGTTGAGGTCGTGCTAGATGGGGAGCTAGCGGTGCCCTGAACCTGCAATCCGCTACAGCAGGGTTGAATTCCAGCTTGAGGCTCTTGTCTGGTAGGACTACTCTGGTCAAGTGGTGTTGAAGGCCGGGTCTTGCGCGGCGGAAGGCTATGAACCCCGTCAGGTCCGAAAGGAAGCAGCGGTAAATGGTATTTTCCGGGTGCCGCAGGGTTGCCTGGCTGGAGCTGGCTGGCCCGAGCAAGCTGTTGGGCAGGGTCGAGGGCAGGTGCACGGCCTCACTATTTTCAGGAGCAATATGCAGGCGGGTGCCATTTGAAAGAGGAATCGCTGCTGGCCGAAACCAAACAATTGCTGCGCCGCTCTGATTTAAAGGCAAGGAAGCGGCTGGGGCAGCATTTCCTCATCGATGGCGACGTACGGCAGCAGATACTGGCCGCGGCTGAACTCACCACCGACGACACCGTAATGGAGGTTGGGCCGGGGCTGGGAATCCTGACCAGAGAGCTTGCTCAGAGGACACGGCGGGTCATCGCCATCGAGATGGACGACAAACTGGCCGATTTTCTGCAACAGGAAATGGCCTCTCTCCCCAGCGTTACCGTTATTAACAAGGACGTCCTCAAAACTGAGCCGGCGACGCTACTGGCCAGGCCAGAGCGGTACAAGGTGGTGGCCAACCTCCCCTACTACATCACCTCTCCGGTGCTGCGCCACTTCCTGGAAGCCTCCCTGAAGCCAGATTTGATGGTGGTGATGGTGCAGAAAGAGGTGGCCGAGGCCATTGCCGCCGGGCCGGGGAAAAGGAGACTGCTCAGCATCGGCGTGCAGTTTTACGGTCGGCCTACCATCATCGGCAAGGTACCGGCGAAAGCATTTTACCCGGCACCAGAGGTCGATTCCGCCATACTGCGCATCGACCTGTACGCCCGGCCGGCGGTGGCGGTGGATGACGTAGATAGCTTCTTTGAACTGGTCAGGGCGGGCTTCGCCAGCCCCCGCAAGCAGCTCGCCAATTCTCTGGCGCAGGGACTAAGCTGGCCCAAGGCCGATGCACTTAACGTGTTAGCGGAAGCCAGCATAGCGTCGCCGCGCCGTGCCGAGACTCTCACCCTTGAGGAGTGGGCACAATTGTGGCAGGCATATAAAAAATGCCAGAGGGAGAAGGCGGCATGCTGACCATCCTGGCACCGGCCAAGCTGAATTTAACCCTCGAGGTGCTGGCCAAGCGCCCCGATGGCTACCACGAAATCAGGAGCGTCATCCAGACCATCAGCCTCTGCGACCGACTCACCTTTCGCGCCAGCCCATCGGTGGACATCAGGACAGACTCTCCGCAATGGTCAGCGGAGAAAAGCCTTGTCTCAAAGACGGTGAACCTGGTGCGGGAGACGATAGGCGTTACCGGAGGAATCGCTATTGAAATTGAAAACTGCATTCCCCTTATTTCAGGACTGGGGGGTGACAGCAGCGCGGCCGCCGCTACGCTGCGTGGCCTGAACCAAGTCTGGGAACTGAACCTGTCGGAGGAAAAGTTATTTGAACTTGCGGCGCAGCTTGGCTCGGATGTGCCCTTCTTCCTCCACGGCGGCACGGCAATGATGGCGGGAAGAGGCGAGGTGGTAACACCGCTCCCTTCTTTACCCCACCACTGGGTGGTTCTGGTCATGCCCGATGTGCCCCGCCCACCGGGCAAAACGGCCAGGCTCTACGCCAGCTTAAATACGAGCCACTTCACCGATGGGCAGATAACGGAGCAACTGGTGAAAGAAATGAAGGAGGGCAGGGAACCAACAACGCTTTTCAACACCTTTGAGAACGTCGCTTTTACACGTGGGGCGGAGTTAAAGGTCTACCGCGACCATATCCGCAAGCTCGGTGCGCCCCACGTCCACCTGGCCGGCTCCGGCCCGGCGCTCTTCACGCTTTTTAAAGATAAAGCCAGAGCCGAGGAACTGTTCACCCGCTGTAAACAGCAGAACATGGAGACGTATCTGGTGGAGACTTACTTTCCCACCGGATAGACGTACGCCGAGGTCTTGTCGTACGGCTCCGGGCACCAGCCGATTGACCGTTTCCCCGCCGTATCAAGGTACCAGTAGCGCCTGCCCTCGTAAATCCAGGAGTTGCCATACATGCGGTATTCCGACGGCATGTTGATGCCCAGCCCGATGTGGTCGAACTCCTCGAAGAGGAGCATTGCCACATCGTAGCCCATATCATTCAAAATCGCGGCCAGCAAAATGGAAGTATCCTCGCAGTCGCCCTCGCGGTCTAAAAGCGTCTCCACCGGGTAGCGTGGGTACTCATCCTGCGCTGCGGTAATATTGTCCCCGATGTAGGCGAAGCTCTGGACAAAAGCCAGCGCCAGCTCAGCTTTCCCCCGGTAATCCAGGCCTTCAGACGCGGCCGCGGTATCAAGATAACCGGCAATCGCGTCTATGGTGGCGTCATCACCAGGGTCTGTCGCCATAGCCACGTATTCCGTAAAAAAATAGTAAGGATGACGGTAGGGGTAGTTCAACCACGATGGCCTGGGCCTTTCCCGATAATAGAGATGTTCCTTCAATGGTATGAAAAGGGTCAGGTTGTACTCGCTGTCCTTGTAGAAAAACTGCTGGTGCAGGGAC
>DASRZK010000080.1:0-5872 GCA_035686505.1 Dehalococcoidales bacterium
TCACGAGGTCGGATAACGGCGTTGATATAGCCCATGCTGGCCGCGATGTACGGATTAGAGAAATACTGGCGGTATTCCTCTATCTTCTCTTTTTCTTTGGCAGCGGGATCAGCAGCTTCCTTAATTCCCTGATGATGTATAATGGCCGCCGCACCTTCCGCCCCCATGACCGCAATTTCCGCCCCTGGCCAGGCCAGTGTATAGTCAGCGCCAAGGCTCTGCGCACACATGGCAGTGTAGGCCCCACCATACGCCTTCCGCGTAATCAGGGTTACCTTGGGAACGGTAGCCTCGGAGTAGCACCACAGCATCTTGGCGCCATGCCGGATGATGCCGCCCCACTCCTGATGACTCCCGGGCAGATATCCCGGGACATCTGCAATGGTTAATAATGGAATATTAAAGGCATCACAGAAGCGGATAAACCGGGTCGCCTTATCCGAGGCATTGACGTCCAGGCATCCCGCCAGGTAGTTCGGCTGGCTGGCAATGATGCCGATAACGTGGCCATTCAGGCGGGCAAAGCAGGTGATAATGTTCATAGCATAATGCAGGCAGGGCTCACAAAACTCACCATCATCGACAATGGAGCGGATGACCGCTTTCATGTCGTAAACCTTGCTCGCTTCCGGCGGTATGATTTCATCCAGCGCCGGGTCGGTACGGTCTGCTTTATCTGTCGGCGTTATGTCAAATGATTTCTCCTCATAACTGGAGGGCAGATAGCCGAGCAGTTTTTTAATCTCCTCAATGCACTGCTGGTCATTATCGCAGGCAAATTGCGCCACGCCGCTTTTGGTATTGTGGGTCATGGCGCCACCCAGTGCCTCGTCACTTATCTCTTCACTGGTAACCGCTTTGACCACCTGAGGGCCAGTGATATACATATGGCTCGTCTTTTTCACCATGAAGACAAAGTCGGTCATCGCCGGTGAATAGACTGCCCCACCCGCCGCCGGCCCCATAATGGCGGATATCTGCGGGATGACGCCTGAAGCACAGGAGTTGCGGAAGAAGATGTTGCCGTAACCATCCAGAGCGTTAATCCCTTCCTGGATGCGCGCCCCGCCGCTGTCAATCAGACCGACCGTGGGGCACTTCATCTTCATCGCCAGATCCATGAGCCGGCATATCTTCCTGGCATGCATCTCACCGAGCGTGCCTCCCCGGCTGGTAAAGTCCTGGGCGTAGGCACACACGGTACGACCATTCACCTGGCCGTATCCGGTAACCACACCATCGGCCGGTATGGAGAGCTTATCCATGCCGAAAGCGGTGCAGCGGTGTTTCACAAACAAGTCCAGCTCGTGGAAGGTACCTTTATCGAAAAGAAGGTCAAGCCGCTCCCGCGCTGTCAGTTTACCGGAGTTATGCTGCTGCTGGACGCGTTTCTCGCCGCCGCCGGCCTTTATCTCCGCCTCCAGTTTGGCCAGTTTCTCCAGTTCCTCCTTCATGCTGCGTCACCTCCGACCGCCAATAATAATACCACAATGCTTCAACCCCGCCAAATAGCTGACCTACCATCTCTCCTCAAGGAGAGGGGGAGGATTTTGAAAAGAGGGGGTTCAGCCCCCTCCTGGACTCCCTTTAATCCTTGAGCCCGGTTAATATTTTGCTAACTGCCGAGAAGGTGCTAGAATGAAGTCAAAGCCCGGTTAGGAAAGCAATTTTGGAATCAGTAAGTTCAGTCATAAGCGCAACACGCATCGGCAACACCGAGTTTCAGTGGGGTGAGCGCACCTATGTCATGGGCATCTGTAACCTGAGCCCAGACTCTTTTTCAGGAGATGGCCTCGGCAGCGATATTGAAGGCGCACTGGCGCAGGCCCAGCGCATGGTGGAGGAAGGGGCCGATATCATCGACGTCGGTGGGGAATCCACCCGCCCGGGAAAAGAGCCGCTGCCGGTAAACGACATTGATGAGGAACTGCGCCTGGTCATCCCGGTTATAGAAAGGCTGGCCGGTGCAATAACGGTGCCCATCAGCGTTGACACCTACAAGCATGGCGTGGCCAGACGGGCGCTTGAAGCTGGCGCCTCAATGATTAACGATATCTGGGCGCTACGGCAGGACCCCAGGCTGGCACAACTGGCCGCCGAACGAAACGTACCTATAATCATGATGAGCAACCAGCGGGACGGGCCTGTCAACGATATAATGACGGTGATAACTGCCGACCTGAAGAGGGCCACAAAACAGGCAACTGAAGCCGGGGTGCCGCCACATAATATCATACTTGACCCGGGAATCGGTTTTGGTAAAAGCCATGAGCAGAACCTGGAAATCGTTCGCCGGCTGGCTGAGCTCAAAACACTGGGCCAACCGATTTTACTGGGCAGTTCCCGCAAGTCCTTGATTGGCCTGGTGCTGGACCTGCCCACCGACCAGCGCCTCGAAGGTACGGCAGCCACATTGGCAATAGGAATTGCCAATGGCGCGGACATCGTCAGAGTCCATGACGTGGAGCAGATGGTCCGCATTTGTCGCATGAGCGACGCTATTATCAGAAGGAGGACATCACATGACTGAAGCAGTAACCGTATACCTTGGCCTCGGCTCGAACCTGAGAGACCGCCAGGCCAACCTGGATAAAGCACTGGAATTCTTATCTCAGCGCCTGCGCATGGGAGAAATCTCATCCATTTACGATACCGAGCCACTGGGTGACAGCAACCAGCCCCGCTTCCTCAACCTGGTGTGCCAGGCATTCACCCGACTGGAACCATCGGCGCTGCTGGCGCTCGCCAAGGGCATTGAACGCAAGCTGGGCAGGGTCGGGAAATCGGGCACACCCCGAACTATAGACATCGACATCCTCCTCTACAGCGACCAGGTTATTGAAACTCCGGAGCTGGTGATTCCCCACCCCAAAATGACGGAAAGGGCTTTTGTCCTTATCCCTCTTGATGAAATTGCCCCGGACATTATTCACCCGGTAGAGAACAAGACGGTGAAAGAACTGCTCAAGAGCGTTACCGAAAAACAGGGAGTACTCAAACTGGAATAGGCGGGTTCAGGCATGTATGAAATAGCTGTGGAAAGCCATTTCGATGCCGCCCACTTCCTGCGCGGTTACCGCGGCCGCTGCGAGGCGCTGCACGGGCATCGTTTTCGCGTGGTGGCCAGGGCAAGCGCCGCCAAACTTGACGATGCCGGCATGGCCTATGATTTCACTGAGATGAAAAAACACCTGAATGACATCCTGGACAAATTTGACCACACCTGCCTTAACGATGTGCCTCCATTTGACGAAATCAACCCCTCCTCCGAGCACCTCGCCACGATAATCTACCGTGAACTCAGGGCCAAGCTGTCAGGGGCACCGGTCTCGATATCCGGCATCGAGGTCTGGGAATCTCCCCAGAGCTGCGCGACCTATCGGCCTGACTAATCGCGCTGGTCGGGCGGCAGCAGGTTGGGGATAGTATCCACAATCGGGTAGTCCACCCGGCACTTGCTACAGTGCAGTTTGCCGTTGACAATCTCCTCTTGGTTCTCTTCAGCCACAGTTAATTGCAGCTCACCCTTGCATACCGGACAGACCAGAATGTCCATAAGCTCTTTTTTCATACCTACGATTATAGCACGATTACCCTTCTATTATTAAGCATAGTTCTTTAAAATATAGCGGCACCATTTTTTGACAAATAAAATCCGCCTGTGCTAACATATCAGCAGTTTGACATCGTGAAAGAAGCTTGAAGGAGAAGCATGAGAAAGAACCTGACCAAGGAGAAAATACTCGCCGGCGAAACCACCTACGGCGTATTCGTAAATGTCTCAAACCCATCCATTGTCGAAATCATCGGCCACCTTGGATTTGATTTTGCCCTCATTGATGCCGAGCACGGCCCGATGGGCCTGGAATCCTGTGAGCAGATGATACGGGCCGCCGATGCGGTTAACATCACGCCGCTGGTTCGCATTGCCATGAATATCCAGCAGAATATCCTCCGCTTTCTCGATATGGGTGCGCTGGGCGTGCAGTTGCCACTGCTCAATACCAAGGCCGACGTGGAAAACGTGGTGCGTTCGGTCAAATACCGACCGGAAGGCAGGAGAGGACTGGCCGGCGTCAGGGCCAACAACTGGGGGTTGTCCGGCCCACTGGGCGAATATGTTCAGGAAGCAAATCGCGAAACGCTGGTTATTGCCCAGATAGAAACCATGGAGGCGGTGGAAAACCTCAAAGAGATACTGACCGTGCCCAACATCGATGTCGTCTTCATCGGGCCGAATGACCTGTCTCAAGCAATGGGGTATCCCGGTCAGATGAAGCACCCTGAAGTACAGAAATTGATTGACCGCCTGGTTAAAGAGATACACGCCGCCGGCAAGGCAACCGGCACCGTGGCCTATGACGCGGATACGCTGAAACTGCGCAAGGAACAGGGTTTCAAGTTCATCGTCTACAATGTCGTGGCGATGATTGTGAAATCGGGTCGCGAATATCTGCAACTGGCACGGGGTTAGTCGTAACACACAAACGTTCCGCATATAATATAACTAGGGCAGGTACGGAATCGAGCGTGACTGGGGTTAAGGCTAAAGCAGGAGCAACCGTAAAGGTCAGCATCGAGGTTATGTCGTGGTTGAAGGAGGATTTCGACCACGAAGGGTGGGACAAGCTGGCTTTCGACCAGGAAGTCTCCGCGGGTTCATCCATAATGGACTTGCTGGAACAGTTGGCCAGGAAATATCCCAGGTTCAACCAGAAAGCTTTCATCGATTCTAAAAATGACCTTCTTAACTACTGTGCCGTGGTTTTTAACGGCACGTTTCTATCCTCGCTGCAAGACCTCAATACCGAGCTCAAAGAAGGGGATAATATAAAACTGACCCCCGGATTTTATGGGGGGTAAAAGGAGGAGTATAAGCATGTATGGTTCCACTGGTAAAGTGCTTAGAGTCGATCTCACACAGGGTAAACTGCATGACGAGGCTTTGGACGAAGCCACGCTCCGCAAATATCTCGGTGGTATGGGGCTTGGCGCCAAGTACCTGATGGAAGAAGTCGACCCCAAAATTGACTGGTCTGACCCGAAGAACATTTTCTTCCTCGGTTCCGGTGTTCTCGGCGGGAGCCGAATTCCCGGATGCGGCACCATTTCTGTGGTCACCAAGGGAGCCCTCACCAATGGTGCTACCTCCACACAGGCCAACGGGAACTTCGGTACTTATCTGAAATGGTGTGGCTACGACGCCATCGTCGTTCAGGGTGCCTCTCCCACCTGGAAATACCTCTATCTGCATGAGGGAGGCGCTGAACTCAGGGACGCCAGTAAATTAACCGGCAAGGGTACCTGGGAAACGGAAGATGCCATAAAAGAAGAACTGGGCTATAAAGAACGGGGGATGAGCGTCTTCAGTATCGGCCCGGCGGGCGAGAACATGGTGCGGTTTTCGGGCATATTCGGAGACCGGGGCCATGCCGCCGCCCATAACGGTGTTGGCGCCGTCCTGGGCTCGAAAAAGCTGAAGGCATTTGCCGCCGCACGCGTCACCAACAAGCTTCAGTTTGCCGACTCAGCGAAGCTAGGTGAGCTGGCCAGGAAGACAACCGAAGGTGCCAAAGCCTTCGGCGGCGGTGGCGTTTTTAACTGGGGTACCAGCCGTGTGGTACCAGGTGCAGAAGCTGCCGGCTGGCTGCCGGTCAAGAACTACCAAACTAACGTCTTCCCGGAAAAAGACCTATTCGACGGACAGCGTGTGCGCCCACTTTTCCAGAGTCAGAACTACCCTTGCTTCGGCTGCGCATCCCACCATTATGAACTGATGACCGTTACCGAGGGCCCGTACCAGGGATTCTTCGGCAAGGAGCCTGAGTATGAGCAGTGGGCCGCCTGGGGACCGCAAATCGGGCAGAAAGAC
>DASRZK010000081.1:0-5013 GCA_035686505.1 Dehalococcoidales bacterium
CTTGATGATATCCATAAACGGTGTGCCCTATCTTGCAGATAAAAATTCGGCTTAAAAATTATGGCACAGTGGCCTGTCGATGGCAAGTTTGCTTTCTTAAATTGACTTTGGGACGGTGCGTTGCTAACATTTAAGCAGGAGGTAGCATGACTTCCGGACAAAGTGAATCCAGGCTGGCACTGTTTCCGCCTACGGCTGAAGTCAACGGGAAGAGCCATCTTGCCCTTGGTGGCTGCGATGCTGTGGCGCTGGCGGAAGAGTTCGGCACGCCTCTCTATATTTTCGATGAGGTAACGCTGCGTCAGAAATGTGCCGAATTCAGGAATGAGTTCGGCAGGCGCTATCAGGATGCGGCCATTGTTTACGCGGGCAAGGCCTTCATCAACCGGGCACTGGCGCTCCTCTTCAGGGAGGAGGGGCTGGGGCTGGACGTTGTTTCCGGCGGGGAAATGAACATTGCCCGGTCGATTTATTTCCCGATGGAAAAGGTTTACTTCCACGGCAATAACAAGTCGGCCGAGGAACTCGGCATGGCCCTGGAATATAAAGTCGGCCGCATTGTCATCGACAATTTTCAGGAGATGGATACGCTGGCGGGGATAGCCAGTCGGCGAGGCGTCCGACCCGATGTATTGCTGCGCCTGACGCCGGGCGTTGACCCGCACACGCATAAGCATATCTCCACCGGAGTTGTGGACAGCAAGTTCGGCATCCCCCTCGCTGGTGCTGATGAGGCAGTGGCAAAGGTAATGTCAGCCGCCAATCTTAACCTGATAGGGCTGCATTTCCACCTCGGCTCACAGCTATTCGAGGTCGAGCCTTATCGGGAGGCGATTAAGGTCATTCTGGCCCTGGCGGCAGAGATGAAACCCAGGCATGGCTTTGAACTCAGGGAGCTCGATATCGGCGGCGGCTTTGCCGTCCAGTATACGGTCGATTCGCCGGCACCGCCGGTGGCCGAATATGCTGCGGTTATTACGGATACGGTGAAGGCTGAGTGCCGGGAACTTGGACTTGGCCTGCCCAGGCTGGTTATCGAGCCGGGCCGGTCAATCGTAGGGCGGGCAGGCGTGGCGCTGTATCGAGTGGGCGTGGTCAAAGAAATCCCCGGCATCAGATGCTATGTGTCCGTGGATGGCGGAATGGCGGATAATATCCGCCCCGCCCTTTATGACGCCCGCTATGAAGCCGTGGTGGCGAACCGGATGAACGATAAGGCAACGAAGAATGTTACCATTGCCGGCAAGTTCTGTGAGTCCGGTGATATACTGATAAAGGATATTGAGCTTCCCGGGGTTACCGCGGGAGATACCCTGGCGGTGCCCGATTGCGGTGCCTACTGCCTGGCGATGGGCAGCAACTATAATGCCTCGCTGAAACCGGCAATCGTGCTGGCAAATGGGGGCGGGGCACGTCTCATCCGTCGGCGGGAAACGTATGAGGACCTGACCAAGTGTGATTTAGTTTAGAGAAGACTTTGGGGGTGAAAAGAGTAAACTGGGATGGAAAAACATTTTGCTGCTGCTATACCGCAGGAATGGATAGGACAAAAAGTGAAGGTTCTCACTCGTGTAGCCTTGGGGGGCGAAATTAAGGGTAGCCTCAGGGAGATAGGCACAGACTATATTGTAGTTGGTCGGGATATAATCAACATTAGACACGTAGTTAAAATTAGAAGAGCTTAGGGGCTCATGTCAATGTGGCAGGTAGTGGGACAGGATAAGTCAGTAAAAATTCTGCAGCGTGGTCTGGAGCGGGGTACCCTTGCTCACGCCTATATGTTAGCCGGGCCACCTCACGTGGGCAAGATGACGGTGGCGCTCAATCTGGCGCAGGCCCTGAACTGTGAGTCTCCAAAGCCTCCCTGCGGTCAGTGTCAGACATGTCAGAAGGTCGTTTCCGGCAACCATGCTGATGTCCAGATAATCGGCTTAACTCAGAATGGCGATGCGGCTGGGGCCAAGCTGATCAGCATTGACCAGGTACGGGATATGCAGCACTCGGCCAGTCTGCCGCCTTTTGAAGGTAAATGTAAAGTGTTTATCATTGAGGGCGCTGAATTGCTATCAGTTGAAGCAGCAAACTGCCTGCTCAAAACGCTGGAGGAGCCCACGGATAAGGTGGTTTTCCTTTTGCTGACCACGAACGAGAAACTGTTACCAGCGACGGTGGTCTCGCGCTGCCAGCGCCTGGAACTGACCCCGCTTCCTTCTCCACAGATGGAGGAAGCACTCCAGAAACGCTGGGGAATTGAGCCACAACTGGCAAAACTCCTGTCCCGATTGTCCAAAGGGTGCCTGGGCTGGGCAGTTACGGCGGCTTCCGACGACCGTATACTGCCGGAGCGAGCAGAAAGGCTGGAACATTTATATGAAGTTATCAGGGCAGACACCGAGGCGCGCTTTAGCTACGCGGCGCAGCTGGCAGCTCAGTTTGCGCAGAACAAGGCGGCGGTGCAGGAAATACTTGACCTCTGGCGGGACTGGTGGCGCGACCTGCTGCTGGTGAAGACGGGTTGTTCCGATTACGTGGCCGGTACTGACCAGTCAAATATGTTGAATTATATGGCTGAGCATTATACCATGGAACAGATAAGGTGTTGTCTTGGCAGCATTATGGCTGCAGAAAGACAACTCAGACAGAACGCCAATCCGCGGCTGGTGCTAGAAGTACTGATGCTTGATATGCCGGGAAAAGCGGGAAAAATCGAGGCGAATTGAGTGCCAGAATAATGGTGAACGATGGCTGAACAGATTGTTGGCGTAAGATTTAAGACGGCGGGAAAGATATATTACTTTGACCCGGCTGGCCTGGACCTTGAGGTCAATGACCACGTTATCGTGGAGACGAGTCGTGGACAGGAAATGGGGAAGGTCGTCATTGCGCCGCGGCCGGTGCCGGCGAATGAGGTTAACGAACCATTCAAGGCGGTAACGCGCAAAGCCGGGCCAGAGGACGTGGCACGTATTGATGAGCTTGAGGCCAAGGCTGAGGAAGTGTTAATTGAATGCGGGAAGATGATCGATGAGCTTCAGCTGCCGATGAAACTCCTTTCCGCGGAATACAATATTGATGGCAGTAGACTCACCTTCCTGTTCAGTGCCGAGAAGAGAGTGGATTTCCGTGAGCTGGTGCGTCGGTTGACCAAGCAGTTCCAGGTAAAAGTGGAACTGCGACAGGTTGGCACCAGGGATGAAGCCAAGCTCATAGGTGGCTTTGGCCGGTGTGGTCGTCCGCTGTGTTGCATGAGCTTTATCACCGAGTTTGACCCGGTTTCAATCAGGATGGCGAAAGACCAGAACCTGCCATTGAACCCGATGAAGATATCCGGCGTCTGCGGCCGCCTGATGTGCTGCCTGGGCTATGAGAGCGAGCAGTACCGCACCATTAAGGAGAAAATGCCCAGGGTGGGGCAGCAGGTAGCAACGGCCATGGGTGATGCGACGGTTGTGGGCAATAATCCGCTGAAGGAAACGGTGCTCGTGCAGTTAGAGGACGAGGCGACCGTTGAACTACCGCTCGGTGAAGTCTCGTACTAGCCGGTGTGTTCACTGTGGCAGATATTTTTGCCATTCGTGTCTGGTCTGGCGGTGGTGGTAAGGAACGCTGAAGAAAACATTGTCACCGGGATAAGCTGGTTTATGGCTGAGCTTCATCCCGGCTTCCTGTGGGGTTCTGCCGGCCTTGCGGCGGTTGCAGGGCACACAGGCGCTGACCACGTTTTCCCAGGTATGCTGTCCGTCCCGGTAGCGGGGAATCACGTGGTCTAGAGTCAACTGCTTGGTTTCTTTGCCGCAGTACTGGCAGGTATATTTATCACGGTTGAAGACCTCATAGCGGGTCAATTTTTTCTGTCGGTAGGGGCGTTTCACCATGTAGGCGAGGCGTATTACGGAAGGAAGCTCAAAGCTATCACTGACCGTGTGGATAAAGCCGGCGCCGTTTTCCAGCATCTCCGCCTTGCCATGGTAAATCAGCACGACGGCGCGCTTGGCCCGGCATACGGTGAGCGGTTCGTAACTCTGGTTCAGTACCAGAACGGGAAGGTTTATCATCTTCCGGACTTCTTCCTCTCCGAGACTACCTCATTTTACTGGAAAAACCCCGACAGAAGCAAACTGCCATTTTGGGGTAAATCTATTATCGTCTGGTCTGGCAGGTGATAAAGCGCATGGCGGATTCAGCGGCATTGGCCAGCAGTTTCTCCGCCTCGGCCATGGACTGCTCAAGCGTGATTGGCCCCGGAGCGATGCTGAGCACGGCATCGATTCCCTGGTCGAAGACCACGTGGCAATCGTCGGCCACCTCGCCGGCCAGAGCGATGACTGTCGCACCGAATTTCTTGGCGGCCAGGGCCACGCCGGTCGGCACCTTGCCCATCGCCGACTGGCAGTCAATGCGACCCTCGGCGGTAAAGACAACTTCCGCACCTTTCAAGTCGGCAACCAGATTGGTTGCCCTGATGACAACATCGATTCCAGGCACCATCTTGGCTTTCAGGAATACCATCAGACCCAGACCCAGCCCGCCGGCCGCCCCGGCCCCGGGCACCTCCCTGAGGTCGATATCAAGGGCTTTTTTAATCACGTCAGCGTAATGCGAGAGCGCGGCATCAAGTTGTTTCACCATTTCGGGAGTGGCGCCTTTCTGTGGACCGTAGATGGCGGAAGCCCCGCGAGGTCCGCAGAGGGGATTATTGACATCGGAAGCGAGCGTTACCTCGAAATCGGCCAGCCGCGGGTCCATGCCGGAAAGGTCAATTCTCTCCAGTCTGGCCAGGGCGGCGCCGCCGAAGGGGAGTTCTTTGTCATCAGCATCGAGGAGCCTGGCGCCGAGCGCCTGCGCCATACCGGCACCACCGTCATTGGTGGCACTGCCCCCGATGCCGATAATCAGCTTTCGGCAGCCGTGGTCAAGCGCGGCGCAAATCAGCTCTCCAGTGCCATAGGTGGTGGTAATCAGTGGATTTCGCTTTTCCGCAGGCACCAGCGGTAGACCGGAAGCGGAAGCCAT
>DASRZK010000082.1:0-2199 GCA_035686505.1 Dehalococcoidales bacterium
GGGCTGGAGCCGGTACTGGGTCAGAAAAAGCGGGTGGTTTTCCCCCAGTCTCTCTCTTTCTGCGGTAACGTAGGCGAGGTAATCAGGGTTGTAGCGGGCAATTTCCTGCCAGTCATATCGGAAATGGCGTCTGACGCCGTCTTTTCTTTCCAGCTCCAGGTTGGTCTGCTTCACTTCCTCCAGCAGGGTGGAATCATCCCAGGTGGTGCCGTAGTGCACCGTGGTCACGTTGGTGGTGGCGCCCATGGGCTTGAACTCCTTGTTATATTTCTCCTTGCTGACATCCTGCGCCTCGTCCACTTCCAGCAGGATGTGGGCGGTATTGCCTACCACGTTGGCCGATGCGTCGGCGGAGAGGAATACGGCCCGGGCATTACCCAGCTTGATGATATAGCCCAGCTCAGCGCGCCAGATGCCATCGAAGCCCGCCTCATTCAGCCTGTCCCTGAGGCGGGTCATGGAGATAATCGTCTGTGGCTTGAAGGTTGGGGAGCACTTTATCAGATTTTGCGGCTCCGCCATGTAAAGCGTCAGCAGGAGCAGCTCAAGCTGCGCGGAAAGCTCATTTTTCCCTCCCTGCCGGGCGATTTCAACTGAGAAAGTCAGCCCCTTCCTGCCAAAGACGCTGTTCAATATGGATAGGGCGATTTCTCGCTGGTAGGGACGCAACTTGCGCGCGGCCAGTCCGTTGACCACGGGTTCATTTACCAATGGTAGTGGCGATGCTGATGCCGAGGGGGAGGGCGACTTCTTTGAGGACATTACCAATGGCCTCCTTCAATCCTTTCCTCTGTTCTTTGCTGATTTTGTATTTCGTGCGGATAAGCCTCTCCAGAGCATTGGTGGCTTCTACGATGAGCTTGATATTTTTCGGGTCATCGCCCAGGATGGACTTTATTTTTACCCGGAGCAGAGCAATCTCATCGTCAATACCATTGACGCCGGAAACAAACTCGAAGTCGAGACGCTCGGCTTCATCAAGCACTTTTTGGTAAAAGCCGCCCTGTTTCGCGTTTGTCTTTGCCTTTGTTGCGTTTGATTTCTGGCGTGCTCTGGCTGACATACGGTCTTTCTCCTTTGCCTAAAGTCCGGGCAGCTGCCAGGACAATGGTGTGGGCAGCAAGGTCCCACCGCTGTTTTTCCACGGCCAATTTCAGGAGTTTCATCATTTCCCTCGTTATTTTAATCAGCATCAATAAAATAGCACAAATGTTCTATACAAGGCGAGCCAATTTTGTCATCATTTTTATGTCGGGCCGACTTTTCATTCCTTGACAATAAATGGTGTTGGGTTTACGATTGTTCTAGCGTTCCAGCGTTTAGCAAGGAGGAACCAGTGGACTTTGCGCTCAGTGAAGAACACAAGATGCTCCAGACCACCGTCAGGGACTTCGCCAATGAAAAACTGGCGCCGGTGGCTGACGACTTGGACCGGAAGCAGGAGTTTGCCCGGGACAACTTCAAGATGATGGCGGATATGGGGTTGCTCGGCCTGGGTATACCTCAAGAGTATGGTGGCAGCGGTGGTGATGAACTTTCCGTGGCCATTGCTGTGGAGGAGCTCTCCCGGGCATGTGCCGCTACTGCTGATATTCTGGACGCACACCTGTGCCTGTGTTCAGCGCCGATTTATCGCTTCGGTAGCGAGGAGCAGAGGCAAAAGTTCTTGCCTGCGCTGGTGAAAGGAGAAAAGGTCGGCGCCATGGCGATTACGGAATCGGAGGCCGGCAGCGATGTCAGCAAGATGCAGACGACAGCGACGAGAGACGGTGACGACTATATATTCAATGGCACCAAGATATTCATCACCAATGGTGATGTCTGTGATGTGGCGCTGGTCTTTGCCAATATAACCGAGCTGGGGGAGCGGGGAATGACAGCGTTTCTTGTGGAGGCGGGAATGCCGGGCTACAGCAAGGGGAAGAAGTACGACAAGCTGGGCATGCGTGCCGCCACCAATGCCGACCAGATATTTGAGGACTGCCGCTTGCCGGCGGCCAACCGACTCGGTGATGAAGGACGGGGCATGCGCATCTTTCTGGAACTGATTGACCATGGCCGGATAGGCATAGCGGCACAGGCCCTCGGCATTACCCGCGCCATTCTGGAAAGAGCCGTTGAGTATGCCAAGACCCGCAAGCAGTTCGGCGCGCCGATTGCTTCTTACCAGGCGATTGGCTGGCGGTTGGCCGATATGTA
>DASRZK010000083.1:0-4046 GCA_035686505.1 Dehalococcoidales bacterium
TAGATGAATAGCTATTCATCGTATATACTAGTAAAACTAGAACAGATACGAAATAGAATCAAACAATATAAGCATATTACACTCAAAAAATATCCCTTGATTAAAGGGGCGGTGGAAGTGGAGCGGGAGACGAGGCTCGAACTCGCGACCCTCTGCTTGGGAAGCAGATGCTCTACCACTGAGCTACTCCCGCCAGGTAGAGTTAATTTATAGTATGTTTCCTTGACTTGTTTTGTCAAGGTGAAATGAAATAGTGAGGAAAAGAGAGTAAATGAGAGTTACAGTACGACTGGGTAAGGAAAGTACATAAGGGAAAGGATGGAAGGACGAGAACAGTACGGGAATGTACATTAGGGTGTTGCTTGGGAAGCAAGCACTCTGCCACTGAGTTACACCCGCCTAACCCGTTATTTTAAAGCAAAAGTTTATTACTGTAAAGTAATATTACTTGTGGCAACTTTTCTTATGCGGGGCGATTCATTATAATAATGGCAGCAAAATAAAGGGAGCAGCCAAAGGAGGAGAATCTGTTGAAGATTAAAAAAGTGGAAGCTATGGTGCTGACCTGTCAACTGGAAAAGCCTATTATGGATGCCACCTATACCCTGCCCCACCGCAGTGCCGTGCTGGTCCGGGTCGATACTGATGAAGGGATTTCAGGAATCGGTGAAGCCGCTTACTTCGGCGGACCGCCAATGATCACCAAAATGATTATCGAAAAAGAGCTCGCCGATTACATCATCGGGGAAGACCCGCGCAATATTGAGCGACTCTGGGAGAAGATGTACCAGCGGTCGATAAAGCACGGGCGCAAGGGTGCCATCATCGCCAGCATGAGCGGCATTGACATCGCGCTCTGGGACATCATCGCCAGGTCAGTCAATATGCCACTCTACAGGCTCCTCGGCGGCTTCCATGAGCGAATTAGAGCCTACGCCAGCGCCGGTTTCTATGCCGAGGGCAAAGGGCTGAAGGAGCTGGCCAATGAAATGGCTTCATACGTGAAAGAGGGATTCACCGCCGTCAAGATGAAGATAGGACGCGTCAGCCAGGCCGAAGACGTGGCCAGGATAAAAGCAGTCAGGGAAGCAATTGGCCCGAACATCGACCTGCTCGTCGACGGTAATAACGTCTACAACGCTTATGAAGCGATAAAGATGGCCCGCAAGATGGAGGAATATGACGTTTTCTGGTTTGAGGAACCCGTGCCGGCGGAAGACCTTGAAGGGAGTGCCAAGGTGGCGGCGGCTATTGATATGCCACTGGCCGCCGGTGAGAATGAGTTTACCCGCTACGGCTTTCGCGACCTAATCCTCCACCGGGCAATTGATATCGCCCAGCCTGACGCTACCTGGTGCGGCGGCATCACCGAGGCCAGAAAAATCGCGTCCATGGCCAGCGCCTGGAACATCCCCTGCGTGCCCCATTCATTCTCTTCGGCTGTCGCCCTGGTATCCAACCTGCATTTCAGCGCCTCGATACCGAACAGCATGTTCCAGGAATTCGACCGTAACTACAATCCGCTGCGTGAAGAACTGCTGACGGAACCGGTTAAAATCAATAAGGACAGCTACATTGACCTGCCACAAAAGCCTGGGCTGGGAGTGGAATTGAGCGAATCAGTGGTGAAAAAATACCGGGTGGATTGAATCAGCTAACTCCATTCACCGGCATTAGTTGGCGGCCATACCTTGGCCATTTCGCTGGCCAGAAGCTGATGTTCCGGTTTTTTCAGACCCGGGTCTACCTGGAAAAGCTCTATTGCCTCGCTGCGGGCCAGTTCCAGAATCTTGACATCTGATAGCTTGGCCATGCGCAGGTCCGGCAGGCCGCTCTGGCGCGTGCCAAAGAACTCGCCCGGGCCACGCAATTTCAGGTCTTCTTCAGCCAGAACAAACCCGTCCTGAATGTTTTCAATGATTTCCAGTCGCTCCCGGCCTACTTCAGACGGGTTCTCGGCGAGCAGCATGCAGTAGCTCTGTTCCTCTCCCCGCCCGACACGACCACGGAACTGATGCAGCTGCGAAAGGCCAAAGCGGTCGGCGCTCTCAATGAGCATCACCGTAGCGTTGGGGATGTCAATGCCAACCTCCACCACCGGCGTTGACACCAGGATATCCAGCTGCCGGTCACGGAATCGCTGCATGACACTGTCCTTCTCCTCTCCGGAAAGCCTGCCGTGCAACAGCCCGAGCCGTAAATCGGGAAAGACTTCCCGAGACAGTCTTTCGTATTCCACTACCGCTGCCTGGGCGGCAATCGCCTCCGATTCTTCAATGAGCGGACAGACGATGAATGCCTGATGGCCGCCAGCTATCTGTTTGCGTATGAAGTTATAGGCGCTTTCCCGCTGCACTGGTTTGAGCCACTTTGTCTTTACTGTCTGCCTTCCCGGCGGAAGCTCATTGATGACGGAGAGGTCAAGGTCGCCGTACAGGGTCAGTGCCAGTGTGCGAGGGATGGGGGTGGCGGTCATGACCAGCATATGAGGCCGAAAACCCTTCTGTCGCAGCGCCGAGCGCTGGGTAACACCAAAGCGGTGCTGCTCGTCGACCACCGCCAGACCCATCTTTTTGAAATCAACACCTTTCTGAATAAGGGCGTGCGTACCGATGGCGATATCAACATCTCCATCAACAATGCGCTGCTGCAGTTCCTTTTTCTGAGATGGTGTGATATCACCGATGAGCAGCGCCACCGTGATGGGGCGAGGTAGCAACCCGGAAAACCGGCTCAGATAGGGCGTTTCTTCATCCCGACTCCCCGCCCGGGAAAGAAGGTAGCAGAGCGTGGCAAAATGCTGCCCGGCGAGAATTTCGGTCGGGGCCATGAAAGCCCCCTGAAAACCATCGGCCACTGCCGTCAGCAGGGCCGCGGCGGCCACCACCGTTTTACCGCTCCCCACCTCCCCCTGTAGCAGTCGGGACATCGGCTGAGGTCTCTGCATATCATTCAGCATCTCTTCCAGTACCCGCTTTTGCGCGGTGGTGAGTTCGAAGGGTAGTGACTGTATAAAGCTATTTATCAACTCCCGGTCAATGGAGAAGGCGCTATCCGGCTGAGTCTCCTGCCAGTCATGCTTGCGGCTCATCACACCAAGCTGAAGCAGGAAAAGCTCATCGAATGCCAGGCGCACCCTCGCCCTGTCTTTTACCATTTCGTCTTCGGGGTAGTGCGCCTGACTGATTGCCTGCGGCAGTTCCAGCAGGTCGCAACGCTCCCTCAGCGCCGATGGCAGGAAGTCTGCCACCTGCCACGCCCACTGGTCGACCACCTCTTTCATCAGCTTCCTCACCTGGCGGGGGTATAGACCTCGCGTCAGTGAATAGACGGGAACAAGTCGTCCGGTATGAATCAGGTCTTTGTCCTCGACAAACTCCCACTCCGGGGATTCAAAGACGGGGTGGCCTTTAAATAAACTGACCCGACCGCTAAGGACGATGCGGGCATTGGTCGACAGTCTTTTAGCCAGGTAAGGCTGATTGAACCACACCACCCGCATATTTCCCGTTTCATCGCCAACAATGGCTTCCGTTCCCTGCCGGTAGCCCAGTCGGGTGGCCTGTGCCTGCCAGACGTTGGCTATAATAGTCTGCTCATCACCCTCGATGAGCTGCGAGATGTGCTTAATCTGGCTGTAGTCAAGGTGGCGATGGGGGAAAAAATAAAGCAGGTCATGTACGGTCTTCACGCCGAGTTTGCCAAACTTGGTCGCCAAGCTGGTGCTGATTCCTTTGACCGTTGTTATCGGCGAATCCAGACCGTAACCACTGACCGGTGCCGCCGATTTAACCGCCGGCACCTTTCTCTTTCTTGGTGGCGCCAGTATTTTTTCCTCTGGTTTAGCTTCGACAGAGGGACGTCCCTCCATTTCAGCCATCAGTTTAAGAACGCTGTCCACCCACTCCCCGCGCCGTGTTACGGATAAAGAAGCGTAATCCACCTTTGTCAACAGCTGCTGAAAGCGGCGCAGGAGGCGGCGGTCCGGGATGGCTTCCGCGACCTGACCAGCCCAGTTTTTAAGAAACCGGTCCAGGCCACCAATG
>DASRZK010000084.1:0-3197 GCA_035686505.1 Dehalococcoidales bacterium
CCACTACATCCGGGTTCTGCCCGGATAGCGGTTTGACCTCGAAGGCAACAACGTTCTGTTTTCCCGCGCCGATGTAACCGATTTCCATCAGGGCTTTTAAGAACAGCCTTACCTCTTCAACATCATTTTCCCCGGCAGCCATCCCGAACGGAGGGTGTTTGTCTCCGTAGGCCGGGTGGCTCTTGTCTTTCAATATGCAGCTGCCGATATGTACGTGTACCAGATAATTCTTGGCCGTCTTGACAGCATAGTCAGGCTTTTCCTTAAGCAGTGGCAGGTGGCTCAGGTCAACCATCAGACCGAAGTTTGGGTAGTTCCGCTTCACCTCTTTAGCTACCTCAACAGCTTCTGGCGTGGGGCCGATAAGGCATTTTTTGTCGTACTCGCGGTCAAAAATCTCCATGGTGATGCCGATTTTGCCCTTGCTCTGCGCGTAGCTGCAGATCTGGGAAAGCGAGTCGATTAGCAGTCCCTTCGCCTGGTCATGCTTCCCCTTGACCGGTGCCGGCCCGCTGAGGACGGCAAGTTGCCCTGCGCCGAGCATATATGCCTCATCCACGCCACCTTTAATCATGGAGATGGCGGCTTCGCGCTGCTGAGGTACCAGACTGTTAAGGTCGAGTTTGTTGTTTAAGAGCAGCGGCTGACCAACATAGCCAATGACAAGGTGGCTGGCCCCGAGTATCTGCATGACCTCATCCCTGATATCCTCCGGAACTGTGGCGATCTCAATGGCACCGAAAAACTCGTCCTCGGCAATCTTCCTGATGGACTCAACCGTATCCATCTCTGGATAGGCCATCAGCTGCACGATGCCGACCTTCATATATGAGTGCAGGTTATCGTTCATAACAGTTACTCCTTTCGGAAGCTATTATTGTGGCAGAATTAACCGCAGGTTCATTAAGGGAAGAGAAAAAAGTGTTACCAGATAAATGAAAGGGACCTTTTCCCAGGTGCCCGGGATGATTTTAATGCCTTCATCTCCTGATATACACGCCAGGGTTTGGGTCATTGGCAACCTGCTCATACCTTACTTCTGGTGAGTTGTTCTGAAGGGGGATTCCAATCTCAAATATAGCACAGCACCCAGAATGCGTCAAGGAAAACGCTCACTCTTCCAGCAAGGGGAGGATGAGGGGGCCTTCCGGAATCACGATGATTTCAGCGTTATCTCCCAGTACGGAGAGGGCTCTTTCCAGGCCTTCCTTAACTGTGCCGACCGGCGTCATCATCATGTCACGAACGGTGCGGTCATCCAGGCTTGAGACGAGGTAGATATCGTGCTTTAGCTGGGTGCGGGCCAGAATCTGGTTTTCCCACTGGACTCCGATGGGCTCTTCCTGCTTTATCTTCCGTATCACCTCTTTGGGAGAAGCAACCGAACGGTGCAGTTCCAGAAAAGCTTGCGGACCGATGCCGGCGCTGCATAATGAAGCCACGATGATTATGCCGCCATCGCGGGTAATCTGGGCGGCGGTGTCAATGCCTTTACAGGTCTGGTACAGGTCCAGGTCAAGCGGCGCCCCGCTGTTGGTGGTTATGGTGATGTCCGCCCGCTGGGGCACTTTAACACCGGCGATTTTCTTTTCTATACGGCAGCCTTCCTCATGTGCCTTGAACGGGTGGCCGGCAACGACGTGGGTTATCTCATTTTTTTTGTTGAGCAGCACATTGACGATGAAATTGAGCCTGGCCATCTGCGCCTGCTCTATCATATCTTCATGTATGGGATTTCCATGCAGGATACCGGCCCGGACCTTTGGATGCTCTATCATCTGGTAGCCATGGTTGTGATAGGCGGAGCGGGCGCTGAAAACTCCCGGCGCGATACTTTTCCTTCCGCCGGAAAAGCCGGCAAAGAAATGTGGCTCAATAAAGCCGGTGCTGATGCGGAAGTCGGCTTCAATGACGCGTCGGTTTATATCCACAGGCGTACCCCGTGAGGTGGTGCCAATATAAACGGTATCGTTCACATCGTGGTTGAGGATATTATAGCTGGCAACAATGTCTCTGCCCAGTTTTCGGGAAAGTTCCGCTTCATCCAGTGGCGGGTGCAGACCGAGGGCGACGATGATGGTGATTTTCTCTCGTGGCACCACGCTTTCCAGCTCGGCGAGTAGAGGAGGCAGGATGCGGTCATCGGGACAGGGCCTGGTATTATCGGTGGCCAGGACCACCACCTTATCGCTTGGTTTAAGAAGGTCGCGTAGTGGTGGTGAGCTTATCGGTGAGCGCAGGCTCTGTGTAATAGCTTCTCTTTCATTGGCCAGGCCCCTGGCATCCTGTCTGGTGAGTACACAGACAATATTCTTGGTCGGTATCCTTGCCGTTATCGAGCATTCCCCGCAGGGTAATTCAATCTCGGTTAGTTCCATTCTCGGCTTGCCCCCTTTACTCAGCATGGGAGAAAGGCTCCGGTTATTTCTGGCAGTAACCGTGTAAACAGCAATTAAATCAGGAATTTTTACCCGTGGCTTTTGCCAGCAGCTTGGCGGCACGCGCCGGGTTGAAAATGCCGCAGGTGCAGTTCGGCGTGAGCACTCTGGCCGCCTCTTCTGGAGTTTTGCGTCCCTCCTTGACCTCTTCTATCATGGCCCTGGCCAGATTGGTGGCAATCATCGCGTGGCCGCACATGGTGGTGATTTCGAGGACGTCGTTGCCGGGCAGCTTTTGCGTCTTTCCCCAGATACCGAGGGAGAAGTTGGCCGTATGGTGCTTCAGCCCGGCTTCTTTGAGGCACTCATCAACCTCCTCGAAGATACCGCTCACCACCACCGAAAGACCCAGGTCTGCCTTTTTAAGTTCTCTCAGTGCTCCGGCCACTGCCTGTGGGTTATCAAATACAGCATGCGTATCGCCGCGGGTATCGGCGATAATTTCCTCGGCTGGATATTCATACATGCACCCCTTGGTCTCACAGCCGATATTCACCGGGTTATGGCGGAGGCAGATACGCAGAAACTCCTGCAATTTAGGAATGTAGTCCGTATCATTGAACCCGACTGCCTTAAGCATAACCATAACATAATCCTGGCTCAGGCTCTCCGCAGTCCCGCGCCGGTGCAGTGTATGTGTCATTTTTTACTCCTTTAGCACAGGCCGGATTCTCTAATAAAGTACTACCCATTGTATAATGGGTAGTACCTGTACTGCACTATCTGTTATGGGTGCAGGCTGCTATTTCTTGGCCATGG
>DASRZK010000085.1:0-2436 GCA_035686505.1 Dehalococcoidales bacterium
AAGACGGAGGATATAACCCCCTGCATCATCTGCA
The DNA here is from genome assembly GCA_035686505.1 of Dehalococcoidales bacterium. Taxonomy (GTDB): domain Bacteria; phylum Chloroflexota; class Dehalococcoidia; order Dehalococcoidales; family RBG-16-60-22; genus E44-bin89. The sequence continues at coordinate 35 of DASRZK010000085.1, forward strand.
ATGGCTGCCGCGATGACCTGCGCAACCCGAAGGTGGTGGGCATACGCTGCGCGGTAAATGCTGCCCTGGGGCGTGAAAAGGAAAGCGAGATTGTGCCCGCAGCCAGGCACAAGAAGGTACTCGTTGTTGGTGGCGGACCGGCGGGCATGGAAGCGGCGAGGGTCGCTGCCCTGCGGGGTCATCAGGTAACGCTGTGGGAAAAAGAATCGCGCCTCGGCGGGCAATTGATTCAGGCGGCAATACCACCGCACAAGGATAGAATCGCCCCGCTTTATAAATATCTGGAGACGCAGTTGCAGAAACTCGGCGTCAAGGTTCAGCCTGGCAAAGAAACTACCGCGGCCGCAGTCGCTGAATTCAGTCCTGAGGTGGTGGTGGTGGCCACCGGTGTGAAGCCTTTCATTCCCGATATTTCCGGTCTGGATAAAGCAAAAGTAGTCCAGGCGGGAGACGTTCTGGAAGGGAGGGTTAAGGTTGGCCAGAAGGTGGCCATAATTGGCGGTGAGCTGGTGGGGTGTGAAACGGCCGAATTCCTGGCTGACCGGGGCAAGCAGGTTATCGTAATGCGACGTGGCGCCGAGATGGCGACCAGCGTCGGCCCCAGCAACCGGGACTTTTTCCTCAGTCGACTTTTGGACAAAGGCGTCACCCTGCTCCGTGAGGTCAGGTACGACGGTATCAGCCCTGAGGGCGTCATCATAACCACCAAAGATGGTGAGAAAAGGACGATAGAAGCCGATACCGTGGTGCTCGCGGCGGGGTCGGTGTCAGACGCTGCGCTCTATAAGGCGATTAAAGACAAAGTCTCGGAAGTCTATTGCATTGGCGACTGCGTTGAACCACGTACCATTCGTGACGCCATAAGTGAGGGGTTCCGTACCGGGCAGAAGATATAACAGTCAATAATTTATAAGGAGGTTTGTCATGGCCAAGAAGGTTATCATGGTGCCCACGGCACTTCCCGGCGTTCCCTATTCTCCGGCGATAGAAGCAGGTGACTACATTTTTGTCTCCGGTCAGGTTGGGCATGTCGATAGCCAGGGTAAAAAACTGGAAGGAGTTGAAGCTCAGACCAGGCAGGTGCTGGATAATATGAAGAGAGTCCTGGAGGCGGCCGGCGCTTCAATGGACGACGTGGTCAAGACCACCGTGTTTCTGGTCAGAGCAGAAGATTTCTCTAAAATGAATGAAATATACAAGACATATTTTACTAGGGACCTGCCAGCCCGTTCGACGGTTATCGTTGCGGCGCTGGCAAGACCGGAGATAGTGGTTGAAATTGAGGGCATCGCCTACCGCTCGTAGCTGGAAAGGAATTTATATTTCAATATGCGCAAAGTCATCATCACGGCGGCATTGACCGGAGCCGGGCATGGCAAGGAGGCCAACCCCAACCTACCGGAACAGCCGGAAGAAATTATCGAACAGGCATTACAGTGTCGTGACGCTGGTGCCGCGGTCGTACATCTCCATGCCCGTGATAAGTCCGGCAACAACAGCATGTCTCTGGATATATTCCGGAAGATCCACGAAGGCATTAAAGCTTCCAGCGACCTGATTGTGGAGCTGAGCACGGGCGGCGGCCCCACCCTCCCCAACGAGGAGCGTATCGCGCCCATGTTACTGAAACCTGAGATGGCCTCGCTCAATACATTTATGATGATAATGCCGGTTAAAGGCGTGGAGACGCCCTTTATCTATAAAAGGTCGGAGATAGAGGAAACTGCCCGGCGTGCCCGGGAACTGGGAGTAAAACCGGCTATTGCCATCCTGAACTTCACCTGCCTGGAAGAGGCGGAAAACCTGATTCAAAAAGGACTGGTTGACAGGCCTTATGTCCTCGATATCGGCCTGAATATGCCGGCGCAGGGTACGCTCAGGGGTACCTGGCAGAACCTGGTGGCTCTGGTGGAACGTCTGCCGGAGGGGGCTGTTTTCAATGTCGCCGCTGGCGGTGAGGCCGAGCTATCGCTGACCACCATGGGCATGCTGCTCGGTGGCAACCCTAGGGTTGGCCTGGAAGATAATGTCTACTATGCACCGGGTCGGCCGGCGAAGAACAACGCCGAGCTGGTGGCGAGGACAGCACGTATTGCCCGGGATTTGAATCTGGAAATAGCCACGCCGGATGAAGCGCGTGAGATTCTGCAGCTCCGACGGTAGAGCTACTAACAGGTGCTATCGTTACCATTCAGGTGGTAGTTGGGGCGATGGGAGTTAAAATCGTGCGAATTGCAGGGCTGGTCGTCTTGCTGGCGGCCAGCCTGTTGTCATTTGCACTGCCGGTCTCGGCCACAGCGCCGTCGTGGCTGGCCGTGCCCATTCCCGGCGCGGAAGGTTACCAGCTGGGGCCATCTGGCGTTGATATCCGTGACCTGGCAGTTGCTTCTGACGGCGCCGCC
>DASRZK010000086.1:0-2115 GCA_035686505.1 Dehalococcoidales bacterium
GGGCTCGTTCTTGGCATCTGCAACGGTTTTCAGGTGCTGGTTAAAGCCGGTTTTCTGCCTGAGTCGCAAAATGGCAGCCAGCCGCGGATAACACTGGCGGCCAATGATTCGGGCAAATTCGAGTGCCGGTGGGTTCATCTGGCGGTAAATAAACAAAGTCCCTGCGTTTTCACGAAAGATATGGAGAGCATGTACATTCCGGTGGCGCACGGCGAGGGTAAATTTGTTGCCGGGCCAGAGATTCTACCGGATATAAACGTCGTCGTTCGTTACACTGACGAGCAAGGTGATGCCGGGGCTGGCTATCCCCATAACCCCAATGGCTCCATAGATAGCATCGCTGGCATCTGCGATTCTTCAGGGCGGATATTTGCCCTGATGCCCCACCCCGAACGGCACATCAGGGGCACCCAGCACCCGCAATGGACAAGGCTGGGCGCGAAGAAGTACGGTGACGGCTTTCCAATTTTCCAGAATGCCGTCAGATGGGTGCAGCAGTCATAGCTTAGAACGGAACTTTGCACCCACCTTTTTCTACCGACTTAACTGCAACGACAGGTCACTTCACCGGACCGAGTGGCGCGACCGTCTTTCCGTAGACGCTGTTCAGTACCTGTGCCAGCGCGGCATATATCGCGGAAAGACCGCAGAAAATGCCCTCAATGCCGGCAATTCTGGTCACGACCACGCTGCCGGTAGCATCGCCAATGGCCAGCAGGAAGAATAGTATGGTCAGCGAGGCGAAGACAACCTGAAGCGCCCGGTTTAATTTCAGCGTCCCGATAAACATGACACCGGTGAATATGCCCCACATTATCAGGTAAGAGACCATGGCCGCCGTTTCCGGTGCCTTGCCCCATCCCATGGCGGGCATGATGAGCAGGAACGCCAGCGTGAACCAGAAAAGACCGAAAGAGCCAAAGGCAGTGGTACCGAAGGTGTTGTTCTTTTTGAATTCCATGATGGCGGCGAGGACCTGGGCGATACCGCCGTAGAATATACCCATGGCCAGAATCATGGTGCCCAGAGAATAGAGCCCGGCATTATGCAGGTTCAGGAGGACGGTGGTCATCCCGAAGCCCATCAGGCCAAGGGGTGCCGGGTTGGCGGCGGTGTCCCGGATTTTTACCAGGGTTTCCGTGAGTGCAGACTTGTCTTGTGTCAAAACTTGCTACTCCTTTCCGTTGTAAAATTGCGCGTACATTTAGACGCACTTAATGATAGCAAAAAAATAAAAATAGGGATAACGGAGTTTAAGGTTGGTCCCTCGTGCTCGGATAATATACTATCATATCCAGCAGTTTTCTGGCAAACTGTCTATACTGTTTTATTGTTGAGTTCGGAATCGAAAAGGTCTAATTCGTGCCGGTATCAATAATATCCCAGGGTAATTTCTGGCTTTCCGGCCACGTCTGGTGAGCGTAATAATCAGTATCCAGTCGGCATCCGGCCACCGCCTTTCGCCAGCCCGCCAGCGAATTCTCTTCGATGTTATTCAGTACTTGAGCCACTCTCGTATCGCCGCGGGCGAGCACCGCCTGAACCTCACTCCACGCTGGACTTTCACACTTGAACTGGATACCCTGTGGTGCCAGGCCGCCCTTTAATCGGGCAATCCGTTGTTTCAGTGTCCTGATTGAGGCCATGGGCAAATGCTGAAACGGCGTGCCCGCCTTGGGGACAAACGGGGCGATGTTGAGCGAAAGGCGGGCGCCTTTCGCCTGCCGGTCGAGTATGCTCTTGCACTGGAGGGTAAGCCTGACAATGGCTTCTATGTCCTCATCTGTCTCCGTGGGTAGGCCGACCATAAAGTATAGCTTGAGCCGTCTGATTCCGTGCCTAGCCAGCTTGCCAACAGCACCGGTAATATCATCCTCGCAGATACCTTTGTTAATCATCTGGCGCAAGCGCTCCGAGCCAGCTTCGGGAGCTAAGGTTATCGTGCGTGTGCCCCCGCTGGCGATTTCGGTAAGTATGCATTCCGGGAGATTGTGGGCACGCATGGAGCTCAAGGAAAATTGAGCTCCCATCCGGTGCAGACCGGTCAGCAGTTCCTCAAGATGGGGATAATCGGAAACCGCCGGGCCCACCAGACCCAGGCGTTTGCGGTGAGAA
>DASRZK010000087.1:0-17405 GCA_035686505.1 Dehalococcoidales bacterium
GAGGTTAGTGTGGTTAATAACCTCTGTACCTGAAAGAGATGGTCATATATTCTCTTTTTTTTAATGACCAAGAAGGGTGGCACCGCGGAAGCAGCCCCCGCCCCTTCCAGGGCGGGGGCTTTTTTAATTATTTAATAGCAAAAAAGGGGGATATTGCCATGGTGATCATGTCCTGGAGGTGGCCCCTCCGGGGCCACGGGATAAATCAATCAGGGTAAAAACCATAAAACATTAAGAAAGGAGAAAACAGTGGAAAGAACCAAGTTTATACTCGATGAAAAAGACATGCCAACCAAGTGGTATAATGTGCTGCCTGACCTACCCGAGCCTCTGCCCACAGTCCTGCATCCAGGCACAGGTGAGCCGATAACGCCTGATGACCTGAAGCCCATCTTCCCTATGGCCATAATCATGCAGGAGTTCAGCCCGGAACGCTACATTGAAATCCCGGAGGAGGTACAGTCTGTCTACCGCACCTGGCGGCCCACGGTTCTGCATCGGGCGCATCGGTTAGAGAAAGCCCTGGACACTCCCGCTAAGATTTTCTTCAAATACGAAGGGACAAGTCAGGCGGGAAGCCACAAGCCGAATACCGCCGTCGCTCAGGCCTATTACAACAAGCAAGAAGGCATCAAACGCCTGGCTACCGAGACCGGTGCCGGACAGTGGGGCAGCGCCCTGGCGATGAGCTGCGCGTTCTTCGGCATTGAATGTAAGGTCTACATGGTCAAGGTAAGCTACAACCAGAAGCCATACCGCCGTATCCTGATGGAGACCTGGGGAGCTAATGTGGTACCCAGCCCCAGCCAGGATACCAAAGCCGGGCGTGATATACTGGCCGAGAATCCCGATTCTCCCGGTAGCCTGGGAATCGCCATCAGCGAAGCCATAGAGGATGCCGCTACCCACGATGATACCAATTATTCTATCGGCAGTGTCGTCAACCATGTCCTGCTTCACCAGACTATTATCGGCGAAGAAACACGGTTGCAAATGGAGATGGCCGATGCCTATCCGGATATCATCGTTGGCTGTGTCGGTGGCGGCTCCAACTTCGCCGGGCAGTTCCTGCCCTGGGTCAGGGACAAGTTCAGCGGCAAGAAACCGAACCTGCGCATTATCTGCGTTGAGCCGCAGGCCTGCCCCACCCTTACCAAGGGACCCTATGCCTATGACTTCGGGGATACCGCCGGCCTTGCTCCCATACTGAAGATGCACACTCTGGGGCATACCTTTGTCCCGCCCCCGGTTCATGCCGGAGGTTTACGGTATCACGGTATGGCACCGATTATCTGCCACCTCTATAACCTGGGCTTTGTTGAAGCCAGGGCTGAGCATCAAAAGGCCGTCTTCGAGGCCGGGGTACAGTTTGCCCGGACCGAAGGCATCATTACCGCCCCTGAACCATGCCACGACCTGCGGGTAGCCATTGATGAAGCCATCAAATGCAAAGAGGCTGGACAATCAAAGACCATCCTGATTGCGCACAGCGGACACGGGCACTTTGACCTGTCTGCCTATGATGAATACCTTTCCGGCAGGATGCAGGACTACGCGTACCCTGAGGAAAAAGTGAAGGAAGCACTGACGCACTTACCCAAGGTATCTGCCCCTTAGAATCCATGCACAAGAGGGGCCGGGTATAAACCGGTCCCTCTTTTTTTGTCCCTTCCTTACCGGATATGCTACAATTAATATTGTAATGAGACGCGTCAAAACTAACTTCATACTTACGCTGTTAGTCACCCTCTTTATATTAGTACTTGGCGTAGGCTGTGCCGTACCACAGGTGGAGATAACACCTGCACCAGCGCCGGCACCAAGCCCAACTCCAGCGCCGGCACCGGCACAGCCACCCACACCGATCAATCCCACCTGGACACCACCCCCCACGGCACCGCCGGCAAACGTCACCATGGCACTGCCCAACATCGCTGATGTCGTTGCCAGGGTAAAGCCATCGGTGGTGGCTATAAATACCGAAGTAGTTACCCTCGATTTCTTCAACCGGCCGTTTACACAGCAGGGGGCTGGCTCAGGGTGGATACTGGATAAAAACGGTATCATTGTGACCAACAACCACGTGGTCGAAGGTGCCAGCAGCATCACGGTTACCATGGATGATGGCAGCACTTTTACCGTTGACCAGAGCGCTGTATTCACCGACAGCCTGAATGACCTGGCCATCATCAAGATTGACGCGCAGAACCTGCCTGCCGTAACTGTCGGCGATTCTTCCGCGTTGCGGGTTGGGGATTGGGTGGTTGCCATCGGCAACGCGCTCGGTCAGGGAATACGGGCTACCGAGGGTATCATTAGCCGAGAGGGAGTCTCAATACCGGTGGCACCGGGACAGACCCTGTACGACCTTATAGAGACCACGGCCGCCATCAATCCCGGTAACAGCGGCGGGCCGCTGGTTAACCTGGCCGGAGATGTAATCGGCATCACCAGCGCCAAAATCGCCACGGTTGGCGTGGAAGGCATGGGCTACGCCATCAGCATGGAAACGGCCATCCCCATCACTCAGGAACTTATCACCAATGGCTACGTCGTTCGCCCGTGGCTAGGCGTCGTGCTCTATAGCGTGGACCAGTTTGCCGTCGCCAGGTATGACCTGGCGGTAGAAAGCGGCGTCCTGATAACGCAGGTGGTCCAGAACAGTCCCGCCGACAAAGCCGGATTGAAACCAGGAGACGTTATTACCCGCTTTGCCAATAAAGAAATCGCCACTGCCGAAGACATGATAAGAACCATTCATCTATCGCAAATCGGGCAGAAAGTACCCGTGACTTACTGGCGTGACAAAGTGGAATATAATACCGAGGTAATACCGATCGAGAGCCCGCCGCCCTAGCCCTGTTTTTTAACCCCCAGCTTGAGTTCGTGGCCCTCAAGTTTAAAACTCTCCGTGTAAGCTCCTTCTTCCGGAACCCCGTCGATAAGCCGTTCCGAAAGCGTTTCCTGCCTGATGTAATCGGTAAAATCGGCTATCACGCTCTTGATATACTCATCTCCCTGATAGTAGACAATGATATGGTTAGCTATCTCAAACCCGGCGGAGCGCCGCATCATCTGCAAACGGCGCACGAGCTCACGCGCCATACCTTCCGCCGCCAGTTCCGTGGTAATATCGGTATCCAGCATCACCATCACGTCGCCTTCGGAGGCGAGAGGCCACTCTTTATGCTTGGTCACCGGCATATCATCGACCACATCTAGCGCTTTCACATTAACCTCTTCCAGCACCTGCGGGGCGAGGTGCTTAAGTGCCCGCTTGTGCCGCTCGGAGGCAACCTTAACTAAAAGCCGGGACAGTGGCTGGCGCACCTTGATTCCCGCCTCACTGCGGGCGGCCCGGCCCAGGCTGGAGACCTGCATAACCAGCCGGATATCATCGGCCAGATGCTGGTTAATCTTGTCCATATCCGCCACCGGGAAATCGGCCAGGTGCACACTCTCCGGCTGGTCCGGAGACACGGAGCACACCAGATTCTGGTACATCTCCTCGGCGACAAAGGGGATAAACGGGGCCAGCAGTTTGGACAGCGTCACCAGGCACTGGTAAAGCGTCGTGTAGGCAGCGAGTTTATCAGCATCATTCTCGCTCTTCCAGAATCGCCTTCGACTCCGCCGCACGTACCAGTTCGACAGGTCACCGACGAAGGCCTCAATCTTTCTCCCCGCACCGCTGGGGTCGTAGTTCTCCAGCCCATTGTCAACATCAGCCACCAGCTGGTTAAGCTCGGATATCACCCAATGGTCGAGCTCGGAATGGGATAAAATCCCCTCCCCAACCGGCGTGAATTGGTCAATATTGGCATAATTGACGAAGAAGGAATAGGTATTCCACAGGGTCAGCAGAAAACGCCGTGTCACCTCTGACACCATATCGGTACTGAAACGGCGCACGTTTCCGGGCGGTGATGAGGTGAAGAAATACCAGCGGAGGGCATCGGCGCCGTACTTATCAATCACTGCGTTTGGCTCAATGACATTTCCCTTGGCCTTGCTCATCTTCTCGCCTTTGGCATCAAGGATATGCCCCAGGCAGATGCAGTTCAGGAAGCAGGGTCGACTGAACAGCAGGGTGGAGATGGCGTGGAGACTGTAGAACCAGCCGCGCGTCTGGTCAACCGCCTCGCAGATATAATCCGCGGGGAAGCGCCCGTCCTCAAGCAGCGTCTCATTCTCAAACGGGTAATGCACCTGGGCCACCGGCATGGCGCCCGAGTCAAACCAGCAGTCTATGACCTCGTTCACCCGCCGCATGGCACCACCGCACTGCGGACAGTCAAAGGTTATCTCATCAACGTACGGACGGTGCAGGTCGAGCGGCTCTTTCAGACCACTGAAACCGGGCTTACCCTTCAAATCATCAACACCACCAACGCACTCCCGGTAATCGCATGATTCACAGCGCCAGATGGGCAGCGGCGTGCCCCAGTAACGCTCGCGGGAGAATGCCCAGTCGACATTGTTCTCCAGCCAGTCGCCAAAGCGACCATGCTTTATATGCTCTGGATACCAGTTTATCCCATTGTTTCCAGAGATGAGCCTGTCCTTCACCGCCGTCGTTTTGATATACCAGCTCTCTTTGACATAGTAAAGAAGAGGCGTGCTGCAACGCCAGCAGAAGGGATAGGTATGGCGAATGGTCTCGCTGCGGTAGAGCAGTCCCTTCTCTTTCAGTTCCTCTATCACTATTGGGTCAGCATCTTTCACAAACTTACCGGAGAACGAGTAATTGCCGGTGATATTACCCTGCAAATCCACCTGTTGCACGAAGTCCAGGCCTTGCTCTTTTCCCGCCTCAAAGTCAACTTCACCAAAGGCCGGTGCCACATGCACGATGCCGGTCCCGTCTTCCATGGAGACAAAATCGGTAGCGATTACCCGGTAGGTCAGCTCTCCATCCGATTCCTGTGGGAGAAGTTCTGCCCCACTTTGAAAACGCCGGCGCTCCACCCCATACTCGTGAGGGTTGTACAGTGGTTCATACTCAACTGCTTCCTTCCCATCACCAGCGACGAAATCTGCCCCCCTTGCTTCTTCTACCACCTGACTGGCTTCAAAACCTAACGTGCTGAGCAAATCCAGAGCAAAAACCAGGTATTCCTCATCGGTTTCCACCACGGCGTATTCGGCTTCAGCGGCTACCGCCAGGGCCGTATTGCCGGGCAGAGTCCAGGGAGTGGTCGTCCAGGCCAGGAAATAGGCCGGTTTATTTGAAGAGGTAAACAGTTTATGCAACCGCTCCCTTACCTCAGAACCCGTCAGGGAAGATGGGACGATTTTAAACTTTATGTAAACAGATGGGTCTTCCGTGTCCTCTTCATAGCCCAGAGCGACCTCATGCGAACTGAGCGACGTGCCACATCGAGGGCAATGGGCTGCCGTCTTGTAGCCCAGATAGATAAGCCCCCTGTCCCACATCTGCTTTATCGCCCACCAGACGGTCTCAATGTAGTAGTTCTCCATGGTGACGTATGGGTGCTCAAGGTCGCACCAGTAGGCGATGCGCTCGGTGAGCGCGTTCCAGTCCTTGAGATATTTAAAAACGCTCTCGCGGCATTTTGCATTGAATTTGGCGATACCGTACTCCTCAATCTGTGTCTTGCTGGAAAGGCCGAGTTCCCTTTCCACTTCCAGCTCCACGGGAAGGCCATGCGTATCCCAGCCGCCAATGCGCGGCGTGTAGTAGCCCTTCATTGCCCGGTGGCGCGGAATGATATCTTTGAAAATGCGTGATAGGACATGATGGATGCCGGGGCTGCCGTTGGCCGTTGGCGGGCCTTCGTAGAGGGTAAAGCGTGGACCACCTTTCCGGTTCTCCACACTCCGCTCAAATACTTTATTTTCCTTCCACCAGTTAAGGATTTTCTCTTCAACCTGCGGCAGCTTAAGCTGACTGCTCACCGGACGGAACATGGTTTTTACTCTCCATAAAAGACTAAACCCGCCCCCTAGGGACGGGAATAAACAACCCGCGTTACCACCCTATTTCCCCGATGGCTCGGGGCACTCTGCAAAAGCACCTTCTGATGCTCTCGTCTCAGATAACGGCTGACGCGACCGGCCAAGTCTACTGAGTGTCAATTCCTCTTGACGACCTTTCGGTTGGCAGCTAGAGAGGGATTTTCAGGAAGGCGTTCACGTCTGCTTCCACCGCACCAGACTCTCTGTTTGACCGCAGTCTCCCCTACTCTTCTCCGTCAAAGCTTTTATAGCTAAAGGTTAGCACACTTCAAAAGGCAAGTCAATCTGACGGCAGCCCTTTTGGTACAACGACCACCCGCCGCGCTTCACCCTCACCATTGCTCTCGGTGGTTACCTCAGGATGGTCCGCAAGTGTCAGGTGGATGATTCGCCGGTCAAAGGCGGGCATTGGCTCCAGGGCAAATGGTTCTCTCTTCTGCGTTACCTGCTCGGCAATCCTCCAGGCCAGAGACTGAAGCGCGTTGCAGCGACGTTGCTTGTAGCCTTCAACATCGATGACAATGGGCACCCACACCTTCTCCTGATGACCGATAATAATCCGTACCAGATACTGGAGGCAGGACAGGGTCTGCCCCCTCCGGCCAATTAAGATACCCAGGTCATCGCCTTCCACGTTGAGCGTTATGGCGCTTGGTTCCTCGACCTCGCTTTCCACCATTGCTCCGTGCACCGTGTTTACCGAGGCCGGAACCCCCATCAGGTCAAGCAGGGTCTCCAGGATGGTCCGTGCTACCTCAGCAATTTCAGTTTCGTTCTCGTTCATCAGCTACCACTTTAAGGCAATTACCTTCCCTTGGGGCGTTTGCTTTTCTTCGAATGGCGCTTCACTGCCCTGAGGCCCGGTTGATACCTGGCAGGTGTCGTACCTTCTGTCTGCGTCATATCTGCTTCGACGATGTCAGCGCCAACGTCCGCACCAATATCAGACTCGGTCGCCGAGTAGTCAGCCCCTTTTTCCTCCACTCGGGCAATATGCTTCATGTACTTTTTATCCCGGCCCCCCGGTTTGCCCGCCTCTTGAGCAACCAGTCCACCCCAACCGCCAGTAATGAAGTATTGCATACCAATGCTGATAACATTGGAGATAACCCAGTAGAGTGCCAGTCCACTCGGGAACTGCAGGGTGAGGAAAGCGAACATCAGCGGCATTATCCACAGCATCATCTGACTCTGCGCCTGCTGCTTGGGATCTCCCGTTTTCGGGGTGACCATCTTTTGCTGCAACCACATCGTGCCGCCGACCAGGATAGGCAGCAACAGGAACCTGTCCGGTACCGCCAGGTCCAGCCACAGGAAGCGGCTGTTGAGCGGCACCAGGGAAAAGACCTGTGGCCACGCAGAGTAGAGATGTCCGGAAAGCTTCAGGAAATCCTCGGGGACAATCGCCAGAACGCGGATAATCGACTGGAAGAGGGCTATCCAGATTGGCATCTGGACGAGCATGGGTAGCATGCAGCCGGCGGGATTGACGCCGGACTCCTTATACATCCGCATCTGTTCCTGCGCCAGCTTCTGTTTGTCCTTGCCATATTTCTGCTGCAGCTCGGCCATCTTGGGCTGCAGCTCCTGCAACGACTTGGTTGACTTGAGCTGCTTGAGGGTGAGCGGCATCGTCACTCCGCGCACAATAATGGTCAGCACAATGATTGACAGGCCAAAGTTATTGAACAGAAAGCCGGACACGACGATAAGGACATTTATCATCGGCGACAGTATTATTAAATTCCAGATCTCACCAACCAAAGTAACTTACCTCACTCGCTCTCCAATTCAAGGTTCCACAGTATAGCCCCGGACCGGGCATCCACCGCATGGACGACATCGCCGGCGCTGTGAATATAAATAACTCCATCGCTGGCCGCCAGAGACGCATAAATCTCGTCCTCCAAATTGACCAGCTGTTTTTTCTGCCTGGTGCTGGCATCCAGTGAATACACCTGCCCGGCCTCTACCGCCACAATGACATTGCCCGCAACCAGAACCGGAGATGAACTAACCGGGCTTCCCATATCAAATACGACGACTATTTCTCCGTTATCCGCCTTTAAAGCATAAACCTTTCCATCTACCGAACCGGCATAGATGATGCCGTCATCGGCCAGGGGACGTGACCAGAACCAGTTACTGCCCTGATACTTCCAGCGCAGACTGCCGTCAGCTTCATTCAGGGCATACAGATACCGGTCAAAAGAACCAGAGTAAACCGTATCATCGTACACCAGTGGCGTAGCGACAATCGCGCCCTCCGTTTCAAACTGCCACTTCGGGCTGCCGTCGGCCACATTCAGTGCATACAGCTTTTTATCAAAGGAGCCGATATACAGGGTATCGCCATTCACGGCAGGTGTTCCCCAAATCCTCCCCCCGGATTCAAATATCCAGACCTCGTCTCCAGTGGCGGCATCAAGGGCGTATAGCTTGCCATCAGAACCGCCAAAATAGACTTTATCTCCTGCCACCACCGGCCCACCAACAATCGGCTCAAGCTCATCTTCTCGCGGATACACCCAGCGTGTCTTACCCGTCTCCCGGGCAATGGCGTACATTTTGCCATTATAGCCGGTAAGATACACCAGCTCGGACGTCACCGCGGGCGTTCCGTAAATGGCCACCGCTTGAGTTCCCTGCGTGCAGCCAAAGCCACCTGACCGTTTCTTTTCAAACAGGACATCCGGCCAGAGGCGCTGCTGGGTAGATTTATCGAGGGCCACCAGCTGGCCCTGCATCGAACCGAGAAAGAGTGCATTATCAGTAACGGAGACCCCTGCCCAGCCTCTCGGTATGCTTTTTGCCGGGCTACAGGTAGGAATGGCCAGCCCGCTGGCCAGTACGAGCAGTAATACCGCCAGAAGCACCACCTTGCCCATCGTTCGCTTTTTCAACAATTATTTATACTCCTCGCCTCGTTTCCTGGATATAGCAAAGAACAAAAGCTCCCTCGGTATTCAGGGCACCGGGTCATATCCCCCTTCATGGAAAGGATGACACCGGCAGAGACGCCTTGCTCCCAGCCAGACCCCTTTCACCAAGCCGTATCTGTTAATGGCCTCCTGCGTATAGTGAGAACAGGTGGGGGCAAATCGGCAGGAATGCAACGTGACCTGGGACAGGGTCATCTGGTAAAGCTTAATTAGACCTAAGGCCAACTTTTTCATAGTCTCCAACCAGTAAGCCAGCCCGAGACAGCAAAGTCCTAACCGCTGCCTCAAGTTCAGCATAATTAACTCCAGCCGTATATGACCGGGCAATAAAGATAATATCCCACCCCGGTTGCAGAGATGTCGACCTCATAATTTCACGAAGCAAACGTTTCACCTTATTCCTTACCACCGCCTTGCCTACCCGGCGGCCAACCGAAAAGCCATATCTGGACAACGCAAGTCCGTTGGATAGTGCCTTCATCACCAGTAAATTATTCGCCCACGAACTACCTTTGTTATAGACCAGCGCATACTGCGCTGGTTTCGTCAGATACTGCTCACCCCTCACTTCACACGCCCCTTATATCACTAGCTGGGCAGGCATTACACGACGGTCAGTTTCTTACGACCTTTAAGTCGCCTCGCTTTCAAAACAGCGCGCCCGCCCCGCGTGCTCATCCTCTTCAGGAAGCCGTGCTCTCGTTTTCTCGGGATTTTCTTTGGTTGATATGTTCTTTTCGGCACTTTAACTCACCGTAATAAACAAATTATTTTTCCTCTTTACCCAGGAAAGTAAATGGAAATATCGCAGTCTATCGCTGCCGATTAACCGCCCATTTCCGATTCATGAATATGAACCGGTGCGTGCGGCATAAGTGCCAGATGACGAGCCCTTTTTATCTCTCTCGCCAGAATGCGCTGATGCCTGGCACAGGTACCGGTTTTACGACGCGGCGCAATCTTTCCCCTATCGGTAATGAAGTGAAATAATTTTTCTGGCTTCTTGTAATCAATGACCTGCCCCTTGTCCACGCAGAATGAACATACCTTGCGCCTTGGCACATATCTTGGTTTTGACCACTTCCTACCTCTGGGGGCTCCCCTCGTTTCTGCCATTCATAACCCTTTCCACTGCATTTATCTAAAATGGGATATCGTCAGGTTCCAGTTCCGCAGTATCACTTTCCTCGACTTTGCCACCGGCACCGGCAACTTCATCCAGCCTTTCTTCGGGAAGCGGCGATGTTCCTCTGCGGTCAAGGAATATCACCTTGTTGGCAACTACCTCTGACCTTGAATGCTGCTGCCCGTCCTGTCCTTCCCAGATACGGGTGTGCAGCCTGCCTTCCGCGTAAACCAGCCGGCCCTTGGCCAGGAACTGGTTGCACTGCTCGGCGAGCTTATTCCAGGTGACCAGGCTGAACCACTCCGTTTCCTGCCTACGCTCTCCTTCTGGAGTCGTCGATACCCAGTTGGTAGCCACACGAAACGAGGTTACGGGCTTTCCGTTTGGTGTAAACCGCATTTCCGGTTCTCCACCGATATTCCCGATTATAATCACTTTATTCAGGCTTGGCATGGCTCCAAAACTCCTTTTACCCCTGCTCCTCTGCAGAGATACCAGGGCAACCTACCAGTTTAACTACCGACCTTTAACAAAAGGTGCCGTAGAATTTGCTCCGATATATTAAGGTTTGCGTCCAACTCCTTAGCCCAGGTGGGCCTCATCTTGCACTGCGTTAGCACATAATTGCCCTCCAGATGACGCCGGATTGGATAGGCCAGCTTTCGCTTACCCCACCGTTTTTCCTCAGCTATGACGCCACCTTTGCCGGTAATGAACTGGTTCACGTTGTTGAGCGTAGCCTCGAGAGCGTCCTCACCAACTTCAGGATTAACCACCAATACCAGTTCGTAGTCCCGTAACTGTTTCTCTTCTGTTCCTACTTCTTCTTTTTTAATCTTACTTTTCGCCATTTTCTAACCCATAAAATTTTCTCGCCCATTATACCACAAATGACAGGCCCCGACAATGCTCTAGCTAAACAGGCAATTTACCAGGTTCTCTGTTACCTATCGCTGGCCAGGTGGTGAACTTGACACAGTATACCACCTTTGTTACACTCTAGTTAAGTACTGGGCACTAGAAATCTGTATTATTCTCACCATCAGCAAATGGCCCCGTGGTGTAGCGGTCTAACATGCCACCCTGTCACGGTGGAGATCGCGGGTTCAAATCCCGCCGGGGTCGCCACTGTAACAAATGGCGTGACAAAACCTCATATTACAGTCCGAGCAAAGACTCAAATCCAGGTCGTGGCGTAACTGCCACGACTTTTCTGTATTAGGTCTCTGACAATCTCAAATGTTGGCCATGCGCCCTTGACAAAATAGCTATTGCTAATTATAATTGCAATATATGCAATATAATTTCAATATTTGAAATTTATTATGAAAACCATTCAAAAGGCCTTTGACGTTCTGGAGATATTTCTGGACAGAGATGAAATACGCCTTGCTGACCTTGCCAGCCTGACCGGTATGAATGTCAGCACTGCCCATCGTGTTGTTACGTCACTGGTGAAAAGGGGTTACCTGACCCAGCGGCAGAAAAGGCAGAAGTATTCACTGAGCACCAAGTTTCTGCAATTCAGTCACGTATTGAGCAAGCGGATGAAAATAAGAGACGTGGCATTCCCCGTTCTTGACGGCCTCAACAAGATGGTTGGCGAATCGGTTAATATCGCCATTCTGGACCAGAACGAGGCCGTTTATATTGAGCATATTGAGTCCAATCAAAACCTGCGCATCTTCACTCAGGTTGGCAACCGGGTGCCACTGCACTGCACCGGGGTTGGCAAAGTTTTTCTGGCCTACATGAATGGTGAGGAACTGGAGAAAGCTCTGAATGGCAAAGGCCTCCCCGCCTACACGCAAAACACGGTAACCGATGTGACAAAATTAAAGCAAGACCTCGCCGTTGTCAGGCAGGAAGGTATCGGCACCGATGACGAGGAAAGGGAAATCGGTGTCAAGTGCATTGCCTCGCCGATTAAAAACGATATCGGAAGCATAATCGCCGCACTTAGTGTATCTGGACCTTCGGCCCGTCTTTCTGACAAGCGCATACGGGAGATGAAACCGTTGATTAGAAGCTGTGCGCTGGAAATCTCCCGGGCTATGGGATATCAGGCTGAAGAGTAACCATTAATAATTCGGATGAACCAAACCAAAGGAGCTTTATAAGATAAGATGGGCAGCATGAAAGCCGCAGAAGCCATGGTGAAAATACTGGAAGATGAAGGGGTGGAAGTCATCTTCGGTATACCGGGGGCAGGAATCCTGCCCTTTTACAGCGCCCTGCGAAAATCTAAAATCAGGCACTTCTTAGCCCGTCACGAGGAAGGCGCTTCACATACCGCTGACGGCTATGCCCGGGCCAGTGGCAAGGTGGGTGTCTGCGTGGGGACATCGGGGCCGGCGGGGACAAACATGGTCACCGGGCTTTACACCGCCCAGGTCGACTCCATTCCTCTCATTGCCATCACCGGTCAGGCGGTGACCGCACAGCTTGGCAAGGAAGCTTTTCAGGCAGTGGAAATCGTTGAAATCGTCAAGCCGGTTACCAAGCAGAGCTACTGCGTGAAAGAAGCGGGGCAGCTACCCTCTATCACCAGAGAGGCGTTCCGCATCGCCCGCGAGGGACGGCCCGGACCGGTGCTCATTGACCTGCCGCTGGACGTTCAACGCCAGGAAATTGAATATGAACCCGATACCGATTCTTCCCTGGAGATACGTAAACCAGCACCGGACAGGCGAAAAATAAGAAGGGCACTGGAGATGGTGCTCTCCGCCGAGAAACCGCTGCTGCTCCTCGGTGGCGGCGTGATACGGGCCGATGCCTGCGATGAATTCGTGGCATTGGCGGAATACCTCGCAATACCAGTAGTAACATCTCTCATGGGCAAAGGCGGCATTGCCGCCGACCATCCTCTCTACGCGGGACAGGTGGGCACTTCCTGCAACACCATCTACGGTAACCAAGCATTTCTGGAATCAGACCTGGTGCTGGGTATCGGTTGCCGATTCTCCGATCGACACACCGGCACCCTTGATGTCTACACAAAGGACAGAAAATTCATCCATATAGACATTGAGCCCACCCAGATTGGTCGCATCATTCCGGCTGACCTGGGCATTGTCGCCGATGCTAAATTAGCCCTCCAGGCATTGCTGGAAACTGCCCGGGAGATGACCCCGCCGCGAGAGCCGGCGGGTCGGGTGCTATTCATCCCGGAGCAGCGCGAAAAATACCAGCGCCGACTTGACTTCGACCAGGTGCCCATCAAACCGCAACGTGTGTTCAAGGAAATAAACGAATTTTTTGATGAGGATACGATATTTGCCACCTGCATCGGGCTGAACCAGATATGGTCATCCCAGTTCCAGCGAGTATTCAGGCCACGTCATTACCTTATTCCCGGCGGGGCCGGGCCGCTGGGCTGGGACCTGCCGGCCGCCATCGGCGCTAAAGTCGCCCACCCGGATAAAACGGTGGTGGACATAGTCGGCGACTACGGCATCGGGTTCTGTGGCGAGGAACTGGCGATGGCGGTGATGTACCAGATACCGCTCATCGTCATCGTAATAAATAACGGCTACCTCAGCCTCATCCGCCAGCAGGAGAAATACGTATACGACATGAACTTTGAAGTCAATACCTGGTACGACGGGATGTATGTTGATTTCGTGAAGTTTGCCGAGGCTTACGACGCCTACGGGCAGCGGGTGGAGAAACCGGAGGAAATCAGACCGGCGCTGCAGCGGGCTCTGGAGACCAACCGGCCTTCAATCATTGAGGTAATTGTTGACCGCGAGGCCGATGCCTCAATGGGCGCCAGTCTGGATAAGATTAAAGAATATGAACCTCTACCGGATGCCGTTGCCGTAACTTAACCAGCCCGGGTCACTTCTGCACAAGGCGGGCAGTGAGTTGCCTTTCCCGGACCTCGGGATTGGCGTAGTCAGGAAGGAGTATCGGGGTCACCCGGTCGGTCACAACGCCCGATTTTTCCAATTCCCGGTGATAATCATTAACATGCTGCAGTGACAGCCTGCCATCTCTGGCTTTATCCTTAGCATAGTCCGCCGCGCTCTCCCCGGCGATACGCCCATAAACAAGGACGTCCAGCAGGGAATTGCCCATCAGGCGGTTTTCGCCGTGTACCCCGCCACTGACCTCCCCGGCGATGAAAAGGCCAGGTATAGAGGTCTCCCCCCGCGCATTGTATTCCAGTCCGCCGTTCTGGTAGTGGAGGGTGGGGTAGACCAGCATCGGCTCTTTGGCGATATCAATGCCAAACCGCTTATAAACGATGAATTTGCCCGGGAATTCCCTCTCCACCGTGCCCTCGCCCATCGAGATATCAATCATCGGTGAATCGAGCCATACGCCTAGTTTTCCGGTGGGCGTGGAAACGCCCTTCCCTCTTTCCAGGCATTCTCTTATAAATGCGGCCGATTCCACGTCTCGCGGCTCGCGCTCATAAACAAATTGCTCCCCGTCAACATTCACGATATTCGCCCCCGCCCCGCGGAATTTCTCCGTGATGAGGATACCTTCCACCTGTTCCGGGTAGATAACACCGGTAGGATGGTATTGCACGGTATGCAGCAACTTCAGTTTCAGGCCGGCCCGGTAGCCCAGAACGATGCCGTCAGCCGTGGCCCCGTAGTGGTTGGTGGTTATGAATCCCTGAATGTGCAGTCGGCCGCTGCCACCGGTGGCAATAATGGTCGCTCTGGCCCTGACCACGATATACTCTTCGGTTTCCAGATTGTACAGTATGGCGCCAGCACCGTGTCCGTGTTCATTCAGCACCAACTCGATGGCCGGTGAAAACTCCATTACGGTGATATTCTCTTTATTGCGGGCTTCATCCCGGATGGTGCGCATTATCTCGGCGCCCGTTATGTCCCCGCAGGAATGCATCCGCTTCCGACTTGTCCCGCCACCATGAAGGGTGTGTAACCTCCCGTCGGGAAATTTTGAGAATATCACCCCCAGGCTTTCCAGCCATCTGATTACATCCGGCGCCTCGGTAACCAGTGTTTGAACCAGTTCCGGCTCATTCTTGAAGTGCCCCCCACCTAACGTGTCAAGATAATGCATGCAGGCCGAGTCCTTCTCTATCTTGGTGGCCGCCTGAATGCCGCCTTCGGCCATCATGGTGTTGGCGTCACCGTGGCGGAGCTTGGTCGCAAGTATAACTCTGGCACCGCTCTGCGCGGCGAGCAGCGCTGCCGCCGTTCCGGCACCACCACCCCCAATTATCAGCACATCCGTTTCAATATCCTTGCGCGAGAGGTCGATTTGGTCCGGCTCCAGCCGGCTCCACGCCTCCAGCAGGTCGGCAAACTCGTGGGCGATTCGGTAGCCTTTGCTCGGTCCCACCTTTAGCTCCCGCCGCCCTTCTTCTATATAATCGGGGTGATACTTCTGAAGTATCTCCTCGGATTCATCCAGCGACATTCTGGGGAATTCCTCTCCCCTCTTTTTCCGCGCCAGCCGCTCCGGCCTGGTTTTCTCCACTGCTTTGATGAGGTTTTTAAGCTCTTCAGTATATGGCATTTTCTCCTCCTAGAGATAATCGCGCTTCGCCGGTGTCCAGCCCTCATCTGCCATTTCCGGCTCGATTTCCCGGGATTGATATATTTCTCTGAGGTGCTTGATATCGGACTTCATTAGCTTTTCCAGCGTCTGCTGGCACTTTTCATTTTTAGCCGCATCAGCCGCTTCGCTCAAATGCTCTGCCCTTGGCGCAATCCGGCTCCCGTAGATTCTCCGCGCCAGCTGGGCAATGTGGTACTGCGGCAGCTCGCCCATGCACCGGCTGACACAGAGGCCGCACTGGATGCAGCTGAAGGATAGAGTGGCTGCTCGTTCAATGTTGCCCTGCTTCACCGCCGATATCACATCCATCACCTGGACATCCATCGGGCAGGCCTTGGTGCAGCTGTTGCAGGCGATGCAGCGGAAAACCTCAGGATAAAGCTTGAAGATTTCCTCGGGATTACCGGTGAGCTGCTCAAAGTCGTAGCTGGCCCGGTTCGCCGGGTAAAACGGTATCTGCGTCAGGTACATGTCCGGCTCAACGACCGTCTGGCAGGCCAGCCCAACCCGAATGTGGTAGTCTCCCGGCTTGCGATAGACAGTGGCGCAGGCGCCGCATATGCCGCCGCGGCAGCCGCACCCGCGAATAAACCTGTAGCCAGCGTACTCCAGCGCCTTCATGATGGTAAGCGTTTCCGGCACCAGGTACCTTTTCCCCATCACATAAACCGGGATGAGGTTTACCTTCTCTGTTTCAGCAGGTTTTTCCTTACCGGTCACTTTACGCTCTTTTTCCGCCATAAAAACCTCCGTTCGATTATAACCCATGAGAGGCCAACAGGCCAGAAGGTGAAACCAGATGCCTTTTCAGCCAGCCCCTGGTTTCAGTTATGCCCAGGGCAAGGCCGATAAGCTCGGTAAAATAGAAGACAGGCAGTTTAGCGCTATCTGCGCCGGTCTGCCGCATTTCCAGGTTAGCATGGCACAATGGACAGGCGGCAACTATCGCCTCGGCACCAGCCCACCGCACCATCTCGGTTAGCCCATCGACCATCTGCCTGGCCATTTCCCGCTTGCTCAAGGACAGGCTGCCGCCGCAGCAGTCCACCTTGCCCGACCAGTCTCTGACCTCGGCGCCCAGGGTATCGAGCAGAGCATCCAGGCATTGCGGGTTTTCCGGGTCATCGAAGGCCACAATTTCGGGAGGGCGGACAAGGTAGCACCCGTAATAGGCAGCCAGTTTCAGGCCTTTTAGCGGTTTCACCACTTTGTTCTTCAAGTTATCCAGACCGACTTCATGGCAGATAATGTCGAGCAGATGCCGGGCACTGTGTTCCGCCTGATAGGGAACTGTCATCAGGTTGCTGAGTTCCTCCCTCAGGCTTTCGTCGCTCTTGAGCTCATTATGCGCCTTTCTCAGCCGGATATAACAGGCGGGACAGGCAACGGCAATATCCATATCCATCCCCTCGGCCAGGGCGAGATTACGTCCGGCGAGGGTACAGGCCAGCCGCCGACTGGTGCTGTGCCCGGAAGATGCCCCGCAGCAGCTCCAGTCGGGAAGCTCGGACAGCTCAATGCCGAGATGGGCGCAGACCGCGCGCACCGACATGTCATACTCCCGGGCCGTCGCCTCCAGGGAGCAGCCGGGATAATAAGCATACCTCAAACCTGTCGTCTGCTGACTCATTTCTTCGC
Organism: Dehalococcoidales bacterium; assembly: GCA_035686505.1. Lineage (GTDB taxonomy): Bacteria > Chloroflexota > Dehalococcoidia > Dehalococcoidales > RBG-16-60-22 > E44-bin89. The sequence goes on from DASRZK010000087.1 coordinate 17,233, forward strand.
GCTCCGGAATATGTCCCTTACCTTTTCTATCTCTTTGAAGTGCGACGGGAGCAACTTCAATTTGCCCTTCATCATCATTTTCATCCCCGGTAATAAATCGCTGAAGAGGTCCCTCGTCTTGAGTTTGAGTCTGAGAATCAACGATAGTTCGTGCTGCCTTCCCCACCGCTCAA